>JAPKBD010000304.1 GCA_028824965.1 Alphaproteobacteria bacterium
GGTCTGATTGTCGATGGCGGTAACTTCGATTGGGAAGCACATCCCGAACGCCAACCTTTGTTGAACCAGCCCGACCCCAGCTATCACGGCGCGGTCTGGTCCCAGGCGGCTAAACCCCTGGGCCCCATCGCCTATATCCTGAAGGCACGGGTGACCTTGCTGCGGGATCTGGGGCCGGCGGCCAGTCCGCAAAATTCGTTCCAGACCATTCAGGGGCTGGAGACGTTACCCCTTCGTATACGGGAACATTGCCGTAATGCCTCGGCGGTGACGGATTATCTGAACCGTCACGACAAGGTTGCCAAGGTTATTTATCCCAGCCTGCAGGCCGGCGCGGAACGGGAACGTGCGGATACCTACCTCAAAGGCGGCTATGGCGGTCTGGTTGGGTTGGAGCTGAAAGGCGGCCTGGATGCGGGGCGCAAATTCATCGCTGCGTTGGAGCTGTTTTATCATGTCGCCAATATCGGCGATGCGCGCAGTCTGGCGATCCATCCCGCAACCACCACCCATTCCCAATTGTCGGCAGAAGAACAGGCCGCAACCGGGGTCACGGACGGCTATGTGCGTTTGTCTATTGGTATTGAACACATCGACGATATCATCGCTGATCTGGCCCAGGCTCTCGATAAAGCAGCGTAGTCCGGAGTTTCTAAATCTGTTCGCCGCCGCGTTGCTGTAACAGCAATTGCGGCGGCGTGCGCAGGAACATAGTCGCGACGGCGCAAATGGCGGGATAGATCGCCAACATCAATAACGTCGTTTGATAACTGCCCAGGACGTCGATGGCGATGGCCAGTGGTAATGGCCCGATGGCAGCGCCCGTGACCGCGATCATCTGGCCCGTGCCCTGAATGGCGCCCAGATGCTTGCGCCCGAAATAACGGGGCCAGACATAGCCGAAAAACGTCATGGTACAACCATTGTTCACGCCGAACGCCACCGCATAGATTATGGCCGTGGTCAGGTCATGCACCATGGCAGCACTTGTCAGCGAAGCGACCATGACTATCAGACCAAAGATGAAAACCAGATGGGTGGGAAAACGATCCAGGGCACGGCCGATCAGGGGAATAGCGATAAGCATAACCAGGGCCGAAATTGGAAAAATTCGGGCGGCAGCGACTTCACTTAATCCTTGGGTGGTTAGGATCGAGACCTGGAAGAAATGCAATGCGGTTACCAGCATGGACATGCCGCCCAGGCTGGCGCACAGGATCCAGAATGTGGATGACGCCAGGGCCTGACGCAGGGTTAGGCCCTGTTCGGCGGCGGATGTGTTGGTGTCATCCGTTATCGCCGAAGTGTCGCCGTCGGGGGCCAGACCCAGATCTTCGGGCTTGTTGTGGATGAGGAATAGAACCGGCGGGATCAGCAACAACCAGGTGCTGGCACCCAGCCAGAACCAAGCCTGACGCCAACCGACCGTATCGATCAACCATTGTGACAGCGGCGGATGCACGGCCATGGAAACGGAAAAACCAAAGGCCATAAGCGAGAGGGCAAAGCCGCGCCGGCGGTCAAACCATTGGGAGATCAGGTTGGAGCAGTTCAGCATCACGCTGCCCTGGCCCAAAAAGCGCAGGGCGGCAAAGCCCACAGCGAGCCATAGAAATCCCGCAGCAGCACCAAATGCCAAACAAGCCAACCCCAACAACAGGGTTACAATCAGCAGCATGCGCCGGGGTCCAAAGCGGTCCACCAACCGTCCCATATAAGGCAGGCCAAATGCGGCAATTAGGGTCGCAAAGGCATAGGCAGAAGACAGCGTGGTGGCGGAGATGCCCAAATCCGCCTGGATGTGAACAAGGAAAACGCTGAAAGTATGGGACTGGCCGGGGCCGGAGACAAAGATGCCCAGGGCTGCGACGGCAACAATGACCCAGCCGTAAAAGATCCGGCGATTAATGTTCAGGGCAAGGGATTTCATAATATCTAAGAAAAAGGAAAAATATGGGGCGGATAGGCAGAAGATTATTAGAGCATGTCTACCTTAAGCATGCTCCGATTCCTAAGAAAAGAGCAATTGAACCAGTTGCTTGGATCACAAGAGCGAATCCAATTAATTGAAAATTGCTCTAACAACAGAAAAATCGACAGGCGATTTGACCCCTACTATAGCATCAAGCGTGCATCAATGTTTGGAAAGGCGGAATTGTGATGCCGCGTCCAGTGCCGACCGGATCAAATTTGCCAGGTCCGCCATCCGGTATGGCTTGTGCAAAAGTTGAAGGCCCGGCTCTAACGTGCCCAGATCTTCCAAGGCATCTTGGGGATAGCCGGACATGAAAACGATTGGTGTTGTGTGCCCACGGCCTTCAATGTGCCGCTTCAGGTCCGGGCCGCTCTTGCCGCCAGTCATGACGATATCGCTTAGGATCAGGGCAATCTCGGGATGATCGGACACTCGTCGCAATGCTGCGTCGACATCGCCTGCCTCAAGCACGCGATAGTCCAGGCCGGTCAATTGCGCGACGGCAATATCGCGCACGTCCGTGTCGTCTTCAACCACCAGAATTGTTTCGCCCCGGCCCTTGGGTATCATTTCAAACGCGCCTTCGGAAAAGGTGGAAATTTGATCCAACGTCATGCGGGGCATGTAAATGCGGATGGTGGTGGCGACCCCGACTTCACTATAAATAGTGACCTGGCCGCCTGATTGTTGGGCAAAACCGTACGCCATGCTCAACCCCAGGCCGGGTCCTTGGCCAATATCCTTGGTCGTGAAAAAAGGTTCGAATGCCTTTTCCATGACATCGCGTTCCATGCCATGACCTGAATCCGTAATCGAAATGGCAACATAATCCCCCGGTGCAATTTTATTGGGGTCAGTGCCGATACCGCTTTCAACATGAACGTTTGCTGTCGCGATGGTCAAAATTCCGCTGTCCGGCATGGCATCACGTGCGTTGGTGGCCAAATTCAGCAGGACATTTTCCATCTGTGCCCGGTCGATATCACAAGGCCACGTATTGCCGTTGGTAATGGTACGTAGATTTATTTCCGGGCCCAATGTGCGGTGCAGTAAATCCCCCATGCCATTTATCAGTTCATCGATGTTGGTTGGCTGAGGCGATAAAGGTAGCCGCCGGGAAAATGCCAAAAGATGATGGGTCAATTCCGCCCCCCGCCGGGTCGCGGCGATTGTTCGCTGGGTCAAATCCTGTAGCTCCGGCTTATCGTGCAATGCTTCATCCAGCATCGACATATTGCCGACGATAATTGCCAAAAGATTATTGAAATCATGGGCAACACCCCCCGTCAATTGGCCCACCACTTCCAATTTTTGCGTTTGCCGTAGCTGGGCGTCGATGGCTGCCAACGCCGCCTGCATCTTTTTCCGTTCGTTGATATCCGTCAACGTTGTCTGAATGGCCGGTGTACCTTCCCAATCCACCACCTGGATATGGCCCTGCAACCATATGGGCGGTCTTGATTTGTGCCGGCCTTGAAAATCAATCAAATTTGGCAGGTCATCGACATCCAGGTGGTGCACCTGATATTCCAGTCTGTTTTCGATGTTCTGCGCTGCCGAAAGCTGATCGACAGAGGACAGGCCCATAATCTCTTCAGCATTGGCATAGCCATATAGGTCGGCTGCAGCCTGGTTCGCAAATAAGGGGCGGGCTTGGCTATCAAATATCAAGATGCCCAACACGGACCCTTCAATCATTTCGCGATATTGCTGTTCGCTGCGGCGCAGGGCATCTTCTGCCTGCATTTGGGCGGAGATGTCCGTGACGATGCATTGTACAGCCGGCTGCCCCTGCCATGTGATTGCCCGGCATGTATTATTAAGCCAAATGAGGCTGCCGTCTCTATGCCGGACCCGGTATTGGTACTTTTCCGGCACCGGGCGACCGGCCAGGCGGTCGGTCCAGTATTCTCCAAGCCGTTGTCGGTCTTCTTCCGCAAGCAGATCGCTGGCATGATCCAGCTGCTGCAGTTCCGACAAGTTTTCAAAGCCATGAATTTTGGCAAATGCCTGATTGGCGTAGAGGAAATTGTCATCCCTACCGATCACAAAAATACCTTCGAGTGACCCCTCGACCAGATCGCGGTAACGCCCATCCCCGACCCCGGCGATCATTCCCAAATGGCCCGGTTTCATTTCATCGTCTGACATTCTGCCTTGTCCCTGATACGAGCAGAATTGAATGAATTCTATAAAAATAGCTGTATCATGAATCTATCATATTTGGAAGTTAAATACAGGTATATGTACTTATTTGGAATGTATATACACTTTATAGGAGCGCGTATTGCGTAACGGCTATGTCTTTTGTTTGGATGTTATGTACGATGTTTTTTTTGATATTGTATTTGACAAATAAAAGGGGACGCCGAAGCGTCCCCTTTCTTTATCCGCCAACTTATCGTCGGCGATTTATTGTCTCACGTAATTATATCAGGCACCTTCGTGACCGATAATCGCCACGGATGAGACGTTTTGATGGGGCTGCCCACCTAGGTTATGGGTCATCCCGAACGTCGGATTATTCAATTGACGCTCACCGGCGCGGCCCAACAGCTGGCCATACATTTCGTACAACATACGCAGGCCGGAAGCTCCAATGGGGTGGCCAAAGCATTTTAGGCCGCCGTCAATCTGACAGGGAATTTCGCCATCAGCGTTGTAGAAGCCATCCAGGACATCTCTCCACGCTTCACCTTCGTTGGAGATGTAGAGATCTTCCATGGTGACCATTTCGGTGATCGAGAAGCAGTCATGACACTCGAACATAGAAATTTGATCCCGTGGCTTTTCGATGCCGGCCTCTTTATAGGCCCGCTCGGCTGCCTTGCGGGTGGTCAGGAAGTAGCTGCCGTCCCAGGAATTGTGACCGGACTCAACACCGTTCGATACCGCCAATTGCAGCGCCTTCACAGTAATCCGGGTATCCTTGCCCAAAGATTTTGCAATCTCCGGCGTGGTGACGATGGCGGCGGCGGAGCCATCCGACACACCACAGCAATCAAACAAGCCCAAGGGTGCCGCAATCATCGGTGCATTCAGCACCGTCTCCAGCGGAATTTCTTTTTGCAAATGGGCCTTGGGGTTCTTGGCGCCATTG
>JAPKBD010000305.1 GCA_028824965.1 Alphaproteobacteria bacterium
GGTTAATCTACGTTCGCCAACAAATTCGAGCCCGCCATGAATAATCCGGGCTAGGTTATTCCGAAATTAGAACAACCTAATTGTTGCGAAATAAAATAAACAGGGGAACGTCATGAAACAGATGGAATTTAATCGCCGCGTGTTACTGCAAAGCGCGACCGCCATGGCGGCGTTGGGCGCGGCTGGAGGTCTAGGGCTGGGGACGGCGCAGGCGGATGGGCCGTTGAAACTTTGGACCATCGGCATTGCTAAAGTTGGAGCCAAGGATTGGAGCGCGATGGCAGGCCAGGCAGGTATTGAGATTGCCTACAATGCCAAAAGCGCGCGGGCGGATGAGGCGATCCAGAAAATGGTCGTTGGCGATGGTGCTAAATTGTACGACGCCATGTCCGACAACGGCGGCGGTATGGAAGATGCCCTCGCCTCCCAAGGTGTGGTGGTGGAGCTGGACACCTCGAAAATTGACAACTGGAAGAATATTCTGCCGATCTATAATCCAGGCGGTGCGGCAGCAGAAACCATCCGTCACAAGGGCAAGGTTGTAGCCGTGCCCTATATCTCGAACGCCGACAGCATGGCCTATAATTATGATAAAATTGGTGCCGATCTGAATTCCTGGGAGGCGATGTTCGATTCCCAATTTAAGGGCCGGGCGGCGATGCAAAACGATTTCGGACCAACCCTGACCAATACGGCGATCTATCTAAAGGAAAGCGGCAAGCAGGACATCGAAGATCCTTCGAATATGGGCCCTTCTGAAGTTAAAGGTGTTTGCCAGTTCCTTATCGCGCAAAAGAAAAAGGGTCAATTCCGCACTTTCTGGGATGGTTTCGGCAATGGCCTTAATCTGTTGGCGTCGGAAGAGGTTTTAGTCTCGTCATGTTGGGAGCCGATCCAGATCGTTGCCGCCAAGAAATCCAAGATGGATATCCGCTACGGCACAATGAAGGAAGGCCATCAAACCTGGAACAACGCCTTTATGTTGACCAAGGGTGGTCAGGCCCGCGGCCAGTCAGACGCATTCTATAAATTGATGAACGTCTATCTATCCACATGGTTTGGTGCCCGCACATTGGCCACCTTTGGCTTTGGTCCGCAAATGCAGGGTGTGAACGAATATGTGGACGCCAACCCCAAGGACTTTGATGCAGCATTGATCAAAGGCCGTTTGGCCGGTAAGGCGAAGCGCTATGCGGTGAAGGGTAATTCCTGGCAGAACGTATTCCCGACCCATATTCGGGATTATCAGGATTGGTGGGCGCGGGTACAGGCGGCCTAGGGCAATTTGAATTAATTGGGTAGCTCTCGCGACCCAATTGATTGGTTCAATTGCTCGTTCTCTTAAGAGTCTGAGCATGTTTAGAGTAAACATGCTCTAGGTCAAAATCTGTTACGGTAGTTAAATGATTAAAGTTCGTCCGCAATTGGGCGGGATGGGAGGCAGTGATATTACTGCGCCCATCCCAGCCTCGCGCCTGCGTTGGCAACGCGGGCTTAGCCGCGCGCTGTTTTTGCTGCCGATCATTTTTATGATGGTGTTTTTTGCCTTGCCCCTTGCCCTGACCGTGGTGTGGAGTGTGTTTGAGCGCACCATGTTCTGGATGAAGCCGGGTTTTACCTTGTTTTCGTACGAGAATTTCTTTTTTTCCGCCCGGCTGGATAATTTCCTCTCCTCCATGATGCATTCATCCGTATCCGTGGTGGTGTCGTTTGTCCTGGGCTTTCCCATCGCGGTTTTTATCCGCCGGCGCATACCCCAGGTGGCCCAGCATCGGGTAATCCTGCTGTTTATCCTGCCGTTCATGGTTTCTGAAATAATTCGCATCTTTGCCCTGCGTCCGGTCTTACAACGCACGGGCCTGGTCAACACAGTTCTATTAGAACTTGGTGTCATAACCGAACCGATCACCGCCATCCTGTACACGCCCATGGGAGTGATCATTGGCGAGGTGATGTCGTTCCTGCCCTTTATCGTCTTCGCCGGGTTCCTGGCCATGGAAGCCGTGCCGAAATATATCTTTGAAATTTGCGATGATTTGGGCGCGCCGCGCCATCGGGTCTTTATCGATGTTATCCTGCCCTTGGCGGCACCGGGCATATTCGCGGGCGGGGTGTTTATTTTCGTCAACGGTCTGGGCGTCGCGTTATTGCCGAATATCCTCGGCGGACCAGGTGCTGTGAATGCAGGACTAATCGCAACCCAGGCCATTGCGGCATTGGATTTCCCCCTGGCCATGGCGGTCAGTGCCATCATGATGGCGACCTTGCTGGCCCTGCTGTATTTGGGTCACCGACTATTCAACCTAACCCGCATTCTTTCACCAATTAACTGAAGAACCGCACCATGGGCAGCAATTATGGGTGACGATTATACACGGCTTTGGACCTACCGCCTGAAATGGCTGTACACTTTGTTGGTGGTGTTCACCCTGATGTTGCCGGTGTTCTATGTGATTTATATCTCTTTCAACCAAAACGGCTTTGGCGCGCGGGATTATGTTTTTACCTTCGAGTGGTACAGCGGCATTTTTACCGATCTTTTATTGATGAATGCGCTGGGCAATACCATGTTGCTGGCGGCGATCACGACCGTGCTGGCCGTGCCTTTGGGATTGATTGCGGCCAAATTCTACAAGGCAACTGGAACAGACCGGGCCAAATTGCTAACCGTATCGTTGCTGTTGTCGCCGCTGTTTGTTCCGGCGGATATTCTGGGTTCCGCATTATTGGTGTTCTTCAAAAACCTGAACATTGCCTGCGCCACGGCGGGTGAATGGCTGGGCGTCAGCTGGTTCGAGACCTGGTTTGAGCTGGGCTATTTCTCCGCCCTGGTTGGTCTGATCATCTACACCATTCCCTATATCTTTGTGGTCATCCTGATCACCATGGGCCGCTACAAGGAACAACAATCCGAGGCGGCGCGCAGCTGTGGTGCCACCGCCTGGCAGGCATTTTATCAGATAGAGTTTCCGCAAATTCGCGCCGGTGTGTTTTCCGCCTGCGCTTTTACCGTGATTTTGAGTTTCAACGAATACACCCGCACCTCTCTGTTGAAGGGCGGCTATGACACCATAACCTCCGTTCTGATATCGCAGATGTTGAACGAGGGTATGTCCGAACAATCCTATGCCATGAGCAGCCTGATCAGTTTCATCGCCATCGCCGTGATCGGCAGCATTATTATCTATACCCTGGTGCACACGGACCGGTTGGAGCGTGAGGCCCGGGCCAAGGCACAACCTGTCATGTCCAGCTAGCAAGAAGTCAAATGAACCAAAAGAATGACATCGCCGTCCAGGTCAGCGGATTGGCAAAAAATTACGGCGCAGTGCAGGCGTTGCGTGGCGTGGATCTGACTATCGGGGCGGGGGAATATTTTGTCCTCCTCGGACCGTCAGGCGGCGGCAAGACGACTTTGTTGCGGCTATTGGGTGGCTTTATTCGGCCCACTGCGGGGCAGATACTACTTCACGGCCGGGACGTATCCGAACAGCCGCCGAACCGGCGACCCACGTCCATGGTGTTTCAAAGTTTCGCCTTGTTCCCCCATATGACTGTGGCGCAAAACGTTGGTTATGGTTTGCGCCTGCGCCGCTTGCCAAAGGCGGAGATCGCCGCCCGGGTTGATGCCATGCTGGAAATGGTTGGCCTGAAAGATCTGGCGGATCGGATGCCCCATGCCCTGTCAGGCGGGCAGCAACAAAGGGTGCAATTAGGCCGATCCTTGGTTTTGGAGGCTGATATCCTGTTGCTTGATGAGCCTCTTGCGGCCCTGGATGCTAAGCTGCGCAAGGATATGTGTCTGGAGTTAAAACATCTGCAGGAACAGATCGGCATCACCTTTGTCCACGTCACCCATAACCAGGAAGAGGCGATGACCGTGGCCGATAACATGGCCATCATCGCCGATGGTGTGTTGGTGGAGACCGGCACCGCCCAGGATTTGTATGAAAATCCCCAGGCCCGGTTCACCGCTGATTTCATCGGCGAGAACAATATTTTTGATGGCCGCGTGTCCGGATTGACCGGCAGTGGGGTGGAGATCGACCTGGGCTTTGCGAAATTTACGGTTGATGCCCAGGGCCAGACGCCACGGGTAAGCGATATGGTTTCAGTTTCCATCCGCTCGGAATTGGTGCGCGTGCTGGGGCCGGGTGAGGCACCGGAAGCCTTGTTGCAGACCGTGCCGGCAACCTATGGGGAGGCGGTCTATCTAGGCCTGGCGACATCTCATGTGGCCAAGTTGGCGAATGGAGACAACATTGTAGCCCGCCACGTTTCCCGTGGCGGCACATCAGATGACTTTGAAGCAGAGGCACCGTTAACCTATGCCTGGCCGCGGACACAGATGCGTCTGCATCTGTCGTAATTTATTGATGGTTTGAACGAATTGGATGGAGAGGAAGTAGCTATGTCAGACAGCGAAATATACAAAAAAGGCCGGGAGATCCGTGCTGAATTGATGGGGCCGGCGATGGTCAAAGACATGGCCGCGAACACCTACAACAACCCGACTATGGAAAAATTTGGTGAATACACGTCCGAGGCCATCTTCGGCATGTTGTGGTCCCGTCCGGGCATCGACCTGAAACTACGCACCCTGATCTGCGTCATCTCCGATACCTGTGGGGCACGTTGGCCGGAGCTGGACATTCATCTGCGCATGGCCCTGCGCCAGGGCTGGACAGAGGATGAATTGGGCGAGGTGCTGTTGCATCTGGGCGGCTATATCGGTGTGCCCGCTATTCGCGAGGCTATGGTCATTGCCAATGAAGTCTTCACGGCGGTTGCTGCGGAAGGTTCCGGCGGCTCTGGCGATTGAACGATTGAACGATTGACCTGAAGCTGGCGATGGGTCATTTGAAAGGCGTATCAGTTTATTGAGTGCATAGAAGGAATTTCCCATGGTGGAGCAATATGGCCAGTCCGACGACGCGGCTGCGGCACCTCCTTTGGAAGACCCGGCTTTAGAAAAGTATGAAGAGGTTACCAAGGCACGGATAACCGGCGCCGTTTATTGGCTG
>JAPKBD010000306.1 GCA_028824965.1 Alphaproteobacteria bacterium
GTCAGATACCCTGAACCGCCCCCTGGTGCGGTTGCAATGTTATGAAGGCCTGGATGTATCATCTGCCTTTTATGAATGGAACTATGCCCGCCAGATGATCGAGATCCGTTTGGCGGAAGCCGGTGGAGAGGTTGATCGTGACCGTTTGGGCCAGGATATCTTTCGTGATGAGTTCCTGATTAAACGCCCGTTGTTGCAGGCGTTGGAGACCAGCGCCGATGGCGCGGCACCGGTGCTGTTGATCGATGAACTTGATCGTACGGATGAGGCGTTTGAGGCTTACTTGCTCGAAGTTCTCTCGGACTTTCAGATCACCATCCCTGAAATTGGCACTATTGCTGCCGCCCAACCGCCCATCGTCATCGTCACATCGAACCGTACCCGTGAAATTCACGACGCGTTAAAGCGCCGCTGCCTATACTACTGGGTTGATTACCCGGATGCAGCGCGGGAATTGGCGATCCTACGCATCAAAGTACCGCAGTGTGAGGAAACCTTAAGCCGTCAGGTGGTGGGTTTTATCCAGCGTCTGCGGGATCATGATTTGTTCAAGCTGCCGGGTATCGCCGAGACCATCGACTGGGCTACCGCTTTAACCGAGCTGAATAAGATCGTGCTGGAGCCTGAGGTGGTCGACAACACTCTGGGCGCAATTCTGAAATACCAGGATGACATCCACAAAATTAAAGGCAGCGAAGCCGCCCTTATTTTGGAAGACGTGAAGCGGGAGATGACGGCGGCGGGGAACTAAGCCGGGCATGGAAAGCGTCGCCGAATATATCCCACCAGACGACAGCAACCGCCTGGCCGAAAACATCATGCATTTTGCCCGCGTCCTGCGCGCGGCGGGGTTGCCTGTGGGGCCGGGTAAAGTGCTCGACGGCGTACGCGCGGTGATCACGGCGGGGGTCGGCAATCGGGAAGATTTCTATTGGACACTGTTCTCGGTCTTCGTCAATCGTCAGGATCATCGGGAAATATTCGATCAGGCTTTTCATATCTTCTGGCGCAACCCGCGCATCCTGGAACGCATGCTGCATATGCTGATGCCCCAGGTTCAGGTGGAGATGGACCCGAATAAGAACGACGAAATCTCCCGCCGGGTCGCAGAGGCCCTGGCCAAGGGCGAAGGTTCCGACGAGATGCAGGAGGCGGCGGAGGACGAGATTGAGTTCGACGCGGCCCTGACATATTCCGCCCGTGAAGTCCTACAAGGTATGGATTTTGAATCCATGTCAGCAGATGAGGTGGCCCAAGCTAAGGCGATCATCGCCCGGATGCGCCTACCCATTATGGCAGTGCCGACCCGGCGTTTATCCCCCGATCCCCATGGCCGTATGGTTGATATGCGGGCCAGCCTACGGGTATCCTTGCGCAGCGGCGGCGGTGTGTCGCTGCGTCATCGATCCCCCAAACATCGCCACCCGCCGCTGGTGGTGCTGTGCGATATATCCGGTTCCATGAGCCGCTATAGCCGCATGTTCCTACATTTCATGCACGCCATCACCAATGACCGGGATCGGGTGCATACCTTTGTTTTTGGCACGCGGTTGACCAATATTACCCGGCATCTGCGCCATCGGGACGTCGATGTGGCGTTGGAAAAGGTTGCTGCGGGGGTGGAGGATTGGTCGGGCGGCACACGCATTGGCCATTGCCTGCATGACTTTAATGCCAATTGGTCCCGCCGGGTGCTGGGCCAGGGGGCCGTCGTCTTGATGATTTCCGATGGCTTGGACCTGGATGCGGGTGAAGGCATTGGCGGGGAGGTGGAGCGTCTGCATAAATCCTGCCGCCGTCTGATTTGGTTAAACCCCCTCTTGCGTTATGCGGAGTTTGAGCCCAAATCTAAAGGTATCAAGGCGCTGTTGCCCCATGTCGATGATTTTCGCACAGTGCATAACCTCGCTTCGTTGGGTGATCTGGCGAATGCTTTAGGCCAAGAGAAACCGGGTCGGCAAACCAAATATAAAGTGGAGGCGCATAGTGAACGAACAGAATGTTGATCATGAGGCGGTCCTGGAAAAGGCCGCTGAGTGGAAAGCTGCCGGGCGTGGCGTGGCGCTGGCCACGGTCGTTGCCACCTGGGGCTCATCCCCTCGGCCCGTCGGCAGTCAGTTGGTGGTTGAGGAAGGTGGCGATTTTGTTGGCTCCGTCTCCGGCGGCTGTATAGAAGGCGCCGTGGTGACAGAGGCACGCCAGACCATTCAGGATGGCCAGACTAGGTTGATCGATTACGGCATCTCGGACGAGACCGCCTGGCAGGTCGGCCTGGCCTGCGGTGGTAAGTGCGAAGTCTTTATAGAGCCTCTCGTATGAAAAGCGATATTCTCAAACAATTGCTAGCGGACCGCGCGGCTAAGCGCCAGGTGGTTATGGCGACGGACCTGGCATCTGGTGAGGGACAGTTGCTCTATCCCGGCGAGCCCCATGATGAGACTGACGATGGCGATGATGAGCTGTTGTTTGCTGCCCGCCGGGTGATGCTTGCGGATAAAAGCGGCATCGTGGAAATTGCGGATGGGGCAGATGGCCGCAAGGTTTTCCTGCACGTCTATAACCCGCCCCTGCGCATGTTGATCGTCGGCGCGGTCCATATCGCCCAGCCGCTGTCGCAAATGGCGGTGCTGGCGGGCTATGACGTGGCCATTGTCGATCCTCGGCGGGAGTTCGCCTCCCGTGACAGGTTCCCAGGTATTACATTGATCGATGCCTGGCCCGACGATGGCGTCGACCAATTCGCGCCCGACCGGCGCACAGCAATTGTCACCCTGACCCACGATCCAAAACTGGACGATCCCGCCCTGATCAAAGTGCTGCGATCAGATGCGTTCTATATCGGCTGCCTCGGTTCCAACCGGACCCACGCCAAACGGCTGGAACGCCTCGGTATGGAGGGTTTCAGCCAGGCTGATTTCGCCCGTATCAATGGTCCTATAGGTTTGGATATTGGCGGCAAATCCCCGGCGGAGATTGCTGTTTCGATTATTGCTGAAATAACCCAGGCGCTACGCCGCCCGAAACAGGCGCAGACAGCGGAATGATTGCGGAATGATATTTGGTCCCACACCGACCAAGGATGCGGCAGGCACGGTCCTGGCCCATTCCATTCGTCTTGGTGGCTTGGCCATGAAAAAGGGCCGGCGTCTGTCTGTCGATGATATCGATGCATTGTCCAACGCCGGTATCATCGAGGTCATCGCCGCCCGTTTGGAAGACGACGATATCGACGAAGATACAGCTGCAAATGCCATCGCCAAGGCGTGCCAGGGCCCAGGTGCCAGGTTACAGGAGGCATTTACAGGCCGGTGTAATCTATACGCCGACGGCCCCGGTATCATGGTGCTGAACCCTGCGCGGGTTGACCGCATCAACCGTATACACGAGGCGGTTACAATCGCCACCCTGGCCCCGAACGAGGCGGTGGATGAAGGGCAGATGCTGGCCACCATCAAAATCATTCCCTTTGCAGCACCACGCGATGCCGTGGATCAGGCCATCGCCATTGCGAATGAAGGCGGCGCGCTGGTCGAGATCGCACCCTACCGGGCGCGTCGGGCCGGGTTGATTATGACCACGTTGGCGGGGACCAAAGCCAAGGTGCTGGATAAAACCGCGAATGTTCTGCGCGATAGGTTGGAGCGTCTGGGTAGTGCCTTGGTGGACGAACAGCGCTGCGCCCATTCTGCAAGCGCCATTGGTGAAGCAGTGCAGGCGCAACTGGCGCAAGGGTTGGACCCCATCTTGATCTTTGGTGCCTCCGCCATCACAGACCGGCGGGATGAAGTACCGGGCGGGATTGCGGTTGCGGGCGGTGTGATCGATCATTTCGGTATGCCCGTGGATCCGGGCAATCTGTTGTTGCTGGCCCACCTTGGCGAGACAGCGGTGATCGGACTGCCGGGCTGTGCGCGATCACCCAAACTGAACGGCTTTGATTGGGTGCTGCAGCGTTTGCTGGCTGATCGGGCCGTGGGACGGGATGAGATTACGGCCATGGGTGCGGGCGGATTGTTAAAGGAAATTCCATCGCGCCCACAACTGCGCGCCGGCGACAGTGCGCAAACTGCCCCGCGCGCCCCGCGTATTGCTGCCATCGTCCTGGCCGCTGGCCAGTCACGGCGCATGGGGGTTGCGAACAAGCTGTTGGCGGAGATCGATGGCAAGGCCATGTTGCTGCGCGTGGTTGAGGCCGCGCTTGCCGCGCAGGTATCAGAGGTCATTGCCGTCACGGGGCATGAGGCCGACAGCGTGGCAGCGGCCCTGGAACCACATGGTGTGGGCACGGTGCATAATCCGGATTTCGCGGATGGGCTTAGCACCTCATTGCATAAAGGCGTGTCGGGCCTGGACGGCGATATCGACGGCGTTGTCGTGCTGTTGGGGGATATGCCCCGCATTACGCCGGGCCATATCAACCGATTGATCGCCGCCTTTAACCCCGGCGAAGGCCGGGCCATTTGCGTGCCCACCTATCAGGGCAAACGGGGCAACCCGGTTTTGTTCGCGGCCAGCTTCTTTGCGGAAATGGAGGAGGTTGGCGGTGATAGCGGTGCAAAATATCTGATCGGCCAACATGAAGACGAACTGGTCGAAGTGCCCATGGACGACGACAGCATTTTCCTGGACGTAGATACACCCGATGCCCTGACCGCGATCCGCGCTGTAGGTATCGATTAGATGCCCGAAATCGTTAGGGGCACCGGTTTCTCGTACACGTTCGATAATGCGCATACATTTATTGGCCAAGAATTGGCGGTCTCTGATTGGGTGGAGATTGACCAGGACCAGGTTGACCGCTTTGGCGAGGTTACCCGCTGGGCCACGTGGCTGCATTCCGATGTGGCCCGCGCGGAGTCCGAGGGTGCTTACGGCGGCACCTTAGTGCATGGATTTTTCATGATCAGCTTGTTTTCTCATTTTATGGAGATCGCCGGCGTGCGGCCAAAGGGCGCTGCCTATACCTTGAACTACGGCATGGACAAGGTCCGCATCCTGGCCCCTGTCGTGGTGG
>JAPKBD010000307.1 GCA_028824965.1 Alphaproteobacteria bacterium
GCGTATGGGCCCACGCCGGGCCGCCATCGCGGGCGGCATCTTGGGCACCCTGCCGGATCTGGACGTTTTGATCCGATACAACGACCCGGTGGATAGTTTCATCATGCATCGGGGGTGGAGCCATTCACTGGTCGTCCAAGCCATCGTGACGCCGCTGTTTGGCGAGGCCATGGTTCGCCTATTTAGGGTACTGCGAGACCAGCGCATGCTGACCTACATCGCTGTTTATCTATGCCTGTCCACCCATGCTTTGTTGGATGCCTTAACCGTCTATGGCACCAAGCTGTTGTGGCCGCTTTCGATGGAGCCATACGCGGTCGGATCCGTCTTCATCATCGATGTCCTTTATACCCTGCCGTTATTGGTGGCGATGATCTGGGCCTTGTCTCAGAAATCCTGGTCGCCGCGTATTGGGCGGGTCGTGGCGTCGGGCCTGATCCTCTCCACCGCCTATCAGGCGTGGTGCTTTGCGGCCCAACAGGTGGTCACCCATCGGGCCAACGCATTGCTTGAACAGCACCAAATTTCCAGCGATCAGATGCTGGCGATCCCGACGCCGTTCAACAGCTATCTTTGGCGCGTCATTGTCCTGCAGGAAGACCGCTATCTGAACCTGTACATGCCGGTCTTTGGCGGGACTGCCCAGACCACGGTCTACAGCCACCCGCGCGGCGCGGGGTTGGTCGCCTGCCTGGGCGACAATGCTGCCCTGGAAAAGCTGGCCTGGTTCAGCCGGGGCTATTACCGTCTGGATCAGTACGGCAATGATGTTGTCCTGTCCGATCTGCGCATGGGACTGACGCCCAACTATGCCTTTCAATTTGCCATCAATGGTACCCCACCACGGCGGTTGAGCGGGCCACGGGGCACCCAGGCAGATATTGATTGGCTACTGGCAAATCTGTGGCATGATCCAATGACTCGCCTGGCCGAGGCGGATGCTCGTATTGACCAAAACGCCCTACAGCAGCCGGCAACGACAAAGCCGCCGCCATTGGGTTGTTCGTCATAAATCGGAAAGACCTAACCTATGAAATTCTATGATTGTTCCACCGCGCCATCGCCCCGCCGGGTTCGTATCTTTATCGCCGAAAAGGGCCTGGATATCGAAACCGTCAACATTGACCTGCGCAAGAAGGCGGAGCAGATGAGCGATGAATTCCGCGCTATCAATCCCTATTGCACCGTCCCGGTGCTGGAGCTGGATGACGGCACCCACCTGGTCACCACCGCCGGCATCTGGCAATGCCTGGAAGAAATGCATCCGAACCCACCCTTGATGGGTGCCACGGCGGCAGAAAAAGGCGTCATCGGTGATTTGCAATGGCATATCGAATTCGACGGTTTCATGGCCATGGCCGAGGCGTTGCGTAATTCCGTTCCCGGCATGAAAGGCCGCGCCCTGCCGGGCCCCGACGATTTTGAACAAATCCCGGAACTGGCCGAACGGGGCAAGGCGCGGGTTCAATTGTTCCTGGGCCGGGTCGATGCCATGATCAGCGACAAACCCTTTGTTGCAGGCGATAATTATTCGGTTGCCGATATTGACCTGATGATCATGATCGATTTCGCGGGCTGGCTGAAAATGCGCCTGCCCGAAGACGCCCCTAATGCCCAACGCTGGTACGAAAGCGTGTCATCCCGGCCCAGCGCGAAGCTGTAGCGCCCTCGACGAGGGCTTCGCATTTGGATGCCCGGATCAAGTCCGGGCATGACATTTTTAGCCAATTGCAACCATTCACCTGTCATTACCGGACTTGATCCGGTAATCCATTCTGCGGCCCGAGCATATATCAATGGGGCGCTATGACGGCTATCCTTGCCCGCAAGCGTTCCCAAAAAAGAAAAACAGGAGA
Organism: Alphaproteobacteria bacterium; assembly: GCA_028824965.1. GTDB lineage: Bacteria > Pseudomonadota > Alphaproteobacteria. The sequence goes on from JAPKBD010000307.1 coordinate 1,857, forward strand.
AAACCTTTCATGGCGTACGACTACGATCTGCTGAATGTTGAAATTGATGGCCGGGTGGCGACCGTCACCATTTCCAATCCGCCGGTGAACGTTATTACCATGGCCCTGCTGGCGGAGCTGGAGGCGCTGTCCCACGCCCTGAAGGCGGACCCCGACCTGACCGTCGTCGTGATGAAAAGTGCGGATCCGGATTTTTTCCTGGCCCATTTCGATGTCTCCGCCATTATTGACCGGCCCATCGACACAGCGGTCCAGCGGGATGCGCAGCTGAAACCGTTTCATGCCATGTGTGAGCGCTACCGCACTATGAATAAAGTGATCATCGCCCAGGTCGAAGGCCGTGTGGGCGGTGGCGGTAGTGAGCTGACCGCATCCTTCGACATGCGCTTTGGCGTTCGGGGCAAGACGAAGATCAATCAGATGGAAGTTCCCCTGGGTATTCTTCCGGGCGGCACGGGCACCCAGCGCCTGCCGCGCCTGATGGGCCGGGGCCGCGCGTTGGAGGTAATCCTGGGCGGCGATGACATGGATGCGGAAACGGCGGAGCGGTGGGGCTACCTGAACCGGATCTTCGAGGCTAACGAGATTGGACCGTTCGTTGATAAACTGGCAAAACGCATCGCCTCCTTCCCCGCGTCTGCAGTGCGCACGGCGAAAGAGAGCGTCAATCAGGCCGACAGGCCGTTGGTTGAGGGGTTGATGGAGGAAGCTTATCTGTTTGAGCAGGTCCTGCGCTCAGATGGTGCGCAATCCAACATGCGACACTTCATGGAAATCGGCGGCCAGACCCGCGAAGGTGAGTTGCGCATGGGAGAGCTGTGTGCGGAACTGGGCCAGCACAGTAAGGGTGAGGGCTAAAAGTTTGAGGGCGAGGGGGTGCGGTCGTCTCTACCCCCCATAGGTTGGATATGCTACATTGATAGACTGGAACGATTCTTGAATTAGCCAACTTTGGATGGGCCGATGCTTGCTGTAATCTCACCTGCGAAGAAACTGAATTTTGAGCGGACGGCCGTGACCCGGTCCAGCCAGCCGGATTTTCTGGCCCAGGCGGATAAACTGGCAAAATCAGCCCGGCGCCTGACCCGGTCCAAGCTGGCCGCGACCATGAAGTTAAGCGCGTCGCTGGCGGATTTGAATTACCTGCGCTTTCAGGCGTTCTCTGACAGCCCGCCCCGGGACCATACCAAGCAGGCCGCACTCGCCTTTAACGGCGATACCTATATTGGCCTGGATGCGCCCTCATGGGATGCGGATGATCTGGACTATGCCCAGGATCATCTGCGTATATTGTCGGGCCTGTATGGTTTGTTGCGACCGCTGGATTTGATGCAGCCCTATCGGTTGGAAATGGGCGCGCGGTTTTCGCCCCCCAGACGCAAGGACCTATATGATTTTTGGGGTGATCAGATCACCGATGCATTAAGCGATGTGTTGAGCGGGCATGATGAAAAAACCGTCATCAACCTGGCATCCAACGAATATTTCAAATCCGTACGTCCGGCCAAATTGCAGGGCCGGATTATCACCCCGGCGTTCAGGGACGAACGGGATGGGGAGAGCCGTATAATCGGCTTTTTCGCCAAACAGGCCCGCGGCATGATGGCACGGTACATTGTGCAAAACCGCATCAGCAACCCGGACGATTTGAAAGATTTCGAACTGGGTGGCTATCAATACCGCCCGGCGCAATCAAATGGTGACGCCTGGGTCTTTGCCCGCGAACAACCTGTTCTGAACGGGAAAGTTGCCGCCTAACACCGCCTAACCTACCACACGATCTGTGAGGAACCGCCATGGCCAACCCCAAGGCCGACCCCAAGGCCAACATTGTCCTGATACACGGGGCCTGGCACGGCGGCTGGTGCTGGCGCTTGGTGCGCGATGATCTGACGGCCAGGGGGCACACTGTCTTCACACCCAGCCTGACGGGATTAGGCGACCGGGCACATTTAATGAGCCGTGACGTGAACCTGGACACCCATATCGCCGATGTGGTCAGCCTGATCGAAGCTGAGGAACTGGACAACGTCATCCTGTGCGGCCACAGCTATGGCGGCATGGTGATCACGGGTGCGGCAGACATTGTCGGGGATCGCGTCAAGTCCCTGGTCTATCTCGACGCCCTGGTGCCCGCAAGCGGCCAATCCGCCCTCTCCCTTTTGGCCCCCGAAGGCGCAAAACGCTTTCGCGAGAAAGCCGATGCAAATGGGAATGGCTGGAAAATTCCGCCCATAAAGGCAGAAGCCTTCGGCGTCACGGACCTAGACCTGGCCGCCTGGATCAACCGCCGCTGCGTCCCCCACCCCCTGGCCAGCATGGAACAACCGTTAGAGTTAAAGCATCCGGCCCGGCGTGAGATCCCCTGCACATATGTTCTGGCCGAGGATTTCCCGAACTTCAAACCGGTACACGACCGCCTGGCAAAAGACCCCACCTGGACCTGCCACACCCTGCCCTGCGGCCACGACGTCATGGCCATTATGCCGGGGGAATTGAGCGATATTCTGGACGATCTGACGAAATAGCCGCACCTACTTTTGCGCCACCATATTTTTCCGTTGCGCATCATCAAACCCAACAGAGACGCCACTTTCGGCAACAAAGATGGGCCGCTTCAAAATAGCAATCTGATCCAGCAACATAGACACCAGCGCATCACCCGTCGCGCCTTTCTGCCCGTCAGATAGCCCGCGCCACGTCGTGCCCCGGCGATTGATCAACCCGTCAGTACCAATGGCAGCAAGCCATCCCTCCAGCGTCGAACCATCAATGGGCGATTTCCGTAGATCATGGAATTCAAAGGCGATGCCCTCTGCATCCAGCCACTTTTTCGCTTTGCGACAAGTATCGCAATTATTCAAGCCATAAACTTTCACTGTCATCGCCAGCCTCTAAATTCCGTTGTCCCGGTGCAAAAACAATCAGCCCCTTTCGGAGTAATCTAACCTATGCATTCGTATGGTGCAGACATGCTCGGGGTCAAGTGAGGCTATTCAAAGAGAGGCTCCAAAACGCCTGGATTTACACCGGGCAATTAAGGAAACTGACAACGCAATCTCTGGGAGCTCTACGCATAGATTGAAATAATTCAGGAGCGTGCTAGCCCGCATTATTCATGGCGGCCATGAGGTTTGCATGGGGCGCGTGATAT
>JAPKBD010000308.1 GCA_028824965.1 Alphaproteobacteria bacterium
ACGATAAAACAGTGGGTTAAAGAAAATCAATCATAGTTATCTGGGTCAGCCCCAATAGTTATTGAGACACGAAACGCTGCACTTGAATTTCACCAGCACGTTGACGTATCACAGCCGCATCATACCAAGCCTGCATACGCAGCATTGTATCCATATCAAGACCAAAGGCCTTTTCGATTCTAAGCGCCATTTCCGCCGATAGGGATGTTTTCTCATTGACCAAATCCGATAAAGTCGCCCGACGGACACCGAGAACATCCGCCGCCTTGGTGATCGAAATATGGAGCGTCACAAGCACTTCCGCACGAACAAATTCGCCAGGATGGCTGGGCATCATGCCAACCTTAATTGCTTTCTTACCCATCAATGATAATCCTCTAAATCAAGATCTATAATATCCCCATCCAACATCCTGAATGTAAGTCTCCAGTTGCCGGATACACTGACACTCCATGTCCCGGTGCGATCGCCCTTTAATTGGTGAATGCGCCAACCGGGCGGCCCTACAATATTTTCAACATTTTGCGCAAGCACCAGCGCAGTCAAAATTCTACGCAATCTAGATACGAGGCCAGGGTTTATGCCACGGCTATCGTTACCCACAATAAGTCGCCGCAACCCCTGGTGGCCAATCGAGCGAAAATCCATGAAATTTACCGTACGCTATTACCGTACAAATTTCAATACTAACGAGCGACAACTTTACCCATCATCCCTTTGGTTGAGCGGATCGGAATGCTGGCCTAGTATGGAACACTAAACTTAAAACAGGAGTATCGGCGTCATGACCGCTGGGCATGTTGAATATATGAAGACCATTCGGGAGAAGTATAGCAAGCTTGGCTATACCCCCTATGGCTGGCACGAGGCGACGGATGTGCCGCCCTGGACGCCGTTGGCGAAACCGCTTTCGGAATGCAAGGTTGGGATGATGTCGACGGCCGGTACTTATGTGGCGGGGCAGGAGGCGTATTTTTATAAGGATGACACCTCTCACCGGGTGATCCCGTCTGATACGGCTGTCGGAGACCTGCGGTTTTCCCATCTGACGGAGAATTATCTGCCCGATGCCAGGGCGGATGCCAACTGTGCGTTCCCTATCGAACCCCTGCGGCAACTTGCGGCGGAGGGCGTTATCGGGTCCGTGGCGGACAATGTGTTTTCGTGCATGGGCGCGGTCTATTCCAAGCGCCGGGTGGATGAGGAATTGGCCCCCGCCATATACGAAGCTTTTGCCAGGGCGGACGTTGACGTCGCCTATCTGGTCCCGTTGTGACCCGTCTGCCATCAGACCGTGTGTCTGATCGCAAGATACCTCGAAGAACGCGGCATCCCGACATTGGTGATGGGCACGGCCCTGGATATTATTGAGTTTGGGGCCCCGCCACGCGCGGTGTTCATGGACTTCCCCCTGGGCCACGGCGGCGGGCCTGCATTTGCCCCCGATCAGCAATTGGCCATCGCGCGGGAGGCGTTCGGCGCATTCGACAGCATTACCGAACCAGGCTGGATCGTTAGAATGGCTCAGACTTGGCCCGAAGGCGATGCCTGGAAGTCGGCGGCAGAGGACCAGTCCGCCGATGACGTCCGCTCACCCCGCGACCTGACGCCACGCTATCAGTTGGAGGCGGATCGCCAGATGGCGGCAGCTGCCGGTGTGACAGGTGCGACAGGAGCGGGCGACTAAGCCGGGGTTTTGTCTGACACTGAACGCCAATCCCTGCAAAAGGGGGCCTCCCAAAAGGCGGCCTCACAGCAGGGGGCCGTCACACCAGGTACGCTGATTAAGGATCGGGACTTCCGGCGCATCTGGATCGCCGGCAGCCTTGGCTGGATGATGCGCTGGCTGGAACTGCTGGCGGTGGGCGTCTTCACGTTCGAGGTTACAGGTTCCGCCCTTATGGTGGCGCTGATGACCATGGTGCGGATGCTGCCTATGCTGCTGTTCAGCGCCTTTACCGGTGCCATTGCAGACAGTCTTGACCGTCGATTGATGTTGTTGTGGGGCCTGGGCACATTGGCGGTGGTTTCGGCCATTCTGACGGTTCTGTCACTGACAGGTCATCTCGAACTATGGCATGTTGCCGCCGGTGCCTTTGCCTCTGGCATCTATATGACCCTGGAATTTCCAGTCCGCCGCACCATGTTGGGCATAATTGCCGGTGCCAAGGCGGGCACGGGGGGTGCCGGCATGGCCATGACGTTGGACAGCGGCTCCAACCATTGCATGCGCTTGATCGGCCCCATCGTGGGCGGCTTGTTGCTGGAGGCCCATGGCCTGCCGGGCGTCTATATATTGGGCACGGTGATGTTCGCCATCGGCTTTGTCATGGTGCTTGGTGCGCGCTATGAAGCACCGGCACAGACAGGGTCCGGTTCAGGGTCGCGCATCTTGGCGCAGATCATCGAGGGTTTCAGCTATATCCGCACCAACCCGCGGATCATGTCGACATTGTTTATTACGGTGGCCTTGAACCTGTGCGGTTTTCCCTACGGTGCCATGGTGCCGGTAATCGGTGACCAGGTGTTGGGGCAAAGCGCGACGGCCACGGGAATGTTGATCTCCGCCGATGCAGCGGGTGCATTGTTGGGCGTGATCGTCATCGCCAATCTGGCCCGGCCCCGGCACTATGCCCGCCTCTACCTTTATGGCTCGATCATCTTTCTCTGCATGGTGTTCGCCTTTTCATTGTCTTATTGGTACCCAGCATCATTGGGCCTGTTGTTTTTGGCCGGCTTGGGTGTGTCCGGGTTCGCGGCCATGCAAAGTACCATCGTCTTTACCTCCGCCCCGCCGGAGATGCGCGGGCGTATGATGGGCGTGGTGGCCATTTGTATCGGAACCGGCCCAATCGGCGTCTTGCAAGTGGGTCTGTTGGCAGATTGGTTCGGCGGCGCCATGTCGGTTAGCATCATCACAGTCGAGGGTTTGGTGGCACTGTTGGTCGCGGCCCTGATCTGGCCCCATTTGTACCGGCGGCAGCCGGTTTAAGCCCGTGATTGCGAGTATCAGATTGTACAGTGCGGTTTTGTCTTTTATATTACGGCAACGATATGCCACCGCATCTGCGGCGCTGGGGAGCCTTCTTAAATGACAAATGTGAATGACGGCACGGATCAGGTTGATCTGTCGCCTAAAGTGTCTGATGAGATCAAATACACCACCTGTTACATGTGCGCTTGCCGTTGCGGCATTAAGGTACATCTACTGGATGGCGAACTGCGTTATATCGAAGGCAACCGCAATCACCCGGTGAACAAAGGCGTGCTGTGCGCAAAGGGTTCGGCGGGGATTATGCAACACCATTCGCCGGCCCGCCTCTCGCAACCTCTGTTGCGTGTTGGCGAACGTGGCAGCGGTGAATTCAAGGCAATTTCCTGGGACGAGGCCATGGACCTGGCGACATCCTGGCTGGACCCCATTCGCAAGACCGACCCGCGCAAGCTGGCATTTTTCACAGGCCGGGATCAAAGCCAGGCCTTGACCGGTTGGTGGGCCAGCCAATTCGGCACGCCGAACCATGCCGCCCACGGCGGTTTCTGTTCCGTTAATATGGCGGCTGCGGGTTTGTATTCCATCGGCGGCTCATTCTGGGAGTTCGGTGAACCTGATTGGGAGCATTGTCGCTATTTCATGATGTTCGGGGTGGCAGAGGATCATGATTCCAATCCCATCAAAACCGGCCTGTCGAAGTTAAAGGAAAATGGTGCCAAGTATGTCGCCGTCAACCCGGTGCGTACGGGCTATGCCGGCATTGCGGACGAATGGCTGGCGGTTACGCCGGGCAGCGATGGTTTGTTGGTCCTGGCCCTGGTGCATGAATTGCTGCGCGCGGGCAAGGTGGATCTGGATTATCTGGCCCGCTATACCAACGCACCGTGGCTGGTGGTGGAAAATCCAGGCGGTGATGACGATGGTCTGTTCGCCCGTGATGAAAACGGCAATCCCCTGTGTTGGGACAGCGTGCAGGACAGCGCGGTAAATGCCTTGGACGCAGACATCGCACCATCTATGAAGAACCGCGTTACCCTGCCCGATGGCCGCAAGGCTGTCCCCGTATTCCATTTGCTGGCGGAACGCTATCTGGACGGCCAATACGGCCCCGAAGCTGTTGCCGATCAGACCGGCATATCAGCCGAGACCATTCGCCGTATCGCGGGAGAGTTGGCGCATGCGGCCTTCCAGGAAGAAGTAGTCCTGGACATCCCCTGGACCGATTGGGCCGGACGCCGCCAGGAACAGATGATCGGCCGCCCGGTGGCCATTCACGCCATGCGCGGGATATCAGCCCACACCAACGGTTTTCAGACCTGCCGCAGCCTGCATCTATTGCAGATGCTGCTGGGCAGCATCGATGTGCCGGGAGGCTTTCGTTTTAAACCGCCGTTCCCGAAACCAGCACCCCCTGGATTGAAACCTGCGGGTAAACCGGGCGAGGTTAAGCCAAGCACGCCGTTGGGCGGCCCGCCCTTAGGTTTCCCCCAAGGGCCGGATGATTTGTTGGTGGAAGCGGACGGCACGCCCTGTCGGATCGATCATGCCTTTTCGTGGGAGGCACCCATATCGGCCCATGGCATGATGCATACGGTCATTGCCAATGCCCATCGCGGCGATCCATATCCCATCGATACCCTGTTCTTGTACATGGCCAACATGGCGTGGAATTCATCCATGAACACCTCCCAAACCATGGACATGCTGACGGACAAGGATCCCGACAGCGGTGAATACAAGATCCCCCACATCATCTATTCGGATGCCTATTATTCCGAGACGGTGGCCTTTGCGGATCTGATCCTGCCCGACACCACATATCTGGAACGGTGGGACTGTGTTTCCATGTTGGATCGTCCGATCTCCAGCGCCGACGGGCCGGCGGATGCCATTCGCCAACCGGTGCTAAAACCCGATCGTGATGTCCGCGCATTCCAGGATGTGCTGTTGGATCTGGGCGCGCGCCTGGGCCTGCCCGGCCTGTTGAACGATGACGGTGCGCCGC
>JAPKBD010000309.1 GCA_028824965.1 Alphaproteobacteria bacterium
CGAAGGCAGAGGTCACACGTTCGAATCGTGTCGGGTGCACCAATCCTTCCAATGACTTGGTGTCCTGAAAAATGCCCACGGCGCGGCGAATGCCGTGGCTGTCCGGTGGCGTAAACTTGGCACACTTGGAAACAAGAGGTGCCGCTGGGCGGACAAGGGGCTGGATGAAATAGGACGGATGCACTGCCCTGGTCTGATGAGATTGTTTAACATCCACCGTCCGTAGTAATTCATCGCGTACTTCATTGGCATTAATGGATACTTAGCGGCCAAAGAGCGTCGATAGGGGGTCGACCAAGCGGCCATAAAAAGGCACGTTGTAAAAACTGCGGGTCCGACCTCCGCGTGCTGTCCCCAGCACCTGCGTTCCTGCACAGAAATATAAACAACACTGGAGAATTGACGATGCGACCAAATAAAATCAAGCAGATGTGGCAAGACGGCAAATGCGCGACCCTGGGTTGGCTCTCCGTGTCCCATGGCTTCACGGCCGAGATCATGGCACGTCAGGGGTTCGATGCCCTGTGCATTGATTTACAGCACGGCACATCGGAAATGAATGACGTCTGGCCTATGTTACAAGCCATATCCCAGACAGACACGACCCCCATCGTGCGTGTCGCATGGAATGAACCGGCAGCGATTATGCGGGCGTTGGATCTCGGCGCCTATGGCATTATCGTGCCCCTGGTTAATTCGGCTGAAGAAGCGGCGAGGGCCGTTGCTGCCTGTCGTTACCCACCCGTTGGCATGCGTTCGTTCGGTCCCATACGCGCGGCCCAATACGGTGGTGCCGACTACCCGGCCAACGCGAATGATGAGATCATCGTCATGGCGATGATCGAGACCAAGGAAGGCCTTGCCAACCTTGATGCTATCTGTGCCACGCCCGGCCTTGACGCTGTTTACATCGGGCCGGCGGATTTGTCGTTCGCATTGGATATGACGCCACGTGCCGATAATCCTGATCCGGTGCATCTTGCCACCTGCGACAAGATCCGCGAGACCGCGCATAAGCATGGCATTAAGGCTGTCATGCATTGCGCCGGGGCAGAGTTCGCTGCGGGCGCTGTGAAGCGCGGCTTTGACATGGTGATGCTGACATCGGACATCGGCTGCATGATCGCCGGCGTGCGGAAGCAACTGGACGACTTCAAAGCCAAAACAGACTGAACCGACTTCGTAAGCTAGGCAGCGGGCCAACCGGCTTTAATGGTCGGTTGGCGTCCGCAGTCCTAAAGCGACGCCGCACTCTCCTTAACGGGCAGGGCAGTTTCGTATTTTACCTGATGCAGCGCGATTGAAGACCGGATGCTGGCGACTCCTTCGATAGTTGTCAGCCGGTTTAAAATGAAATCACGTAGCTCAACCACATCCGCCACGATCACCCGCAAAAGGTAATCGGCATCGCCGGTCATCAGATAGCATTCCAGCACCTCTGTACATTTTTGGATTTGATTTTGGAACTGCTCCAGCGCCCCCTCGGACTGGCGGGCCAAAGACACATTGATGAAAACCGTCAACTTCAGGCCCAAAAGCTGAGGGTCCAATATGCTGACCTGACGTATTATCAGGCCCGATGCGGTCAACGCCCGCACCCGTGCCAGGCAGGGGGAGGGGGATAGCCCGACCCGCCCGGCCAGTTCAACATTGGTTAAACGGGAGTCTGTTTGCAGTTCCCGCAATATTTTCACATCGACGGCATCCAGGTGTATTTGCGGCATATTGGCCCTCAATTCTCTCGTAATACCATATACTATGCCGTATAGATTGGGAAGAATATGAATTTCCGCAGGACATGCTTCACCGCAGTCGCGTAGAATTCCGTCATGACACATAAAGCCAACACCCATCTCAAAACCATAGAGCAGCGCCTGCTGTGGCTATCCCACTGGATGATCCACAACGCCAATCATATTCGCCCCAGCGCGGATGGCATCAAGGTGGGCGGCCATCAGGCATCCTCCGCCTCCATGGTGTCGATCATGACGGCGTTGTATTTCTCCGCCCTGCGCCCTGAAGATCGCGTTGCAGTCAAACCACATGCAGCCCCCATCTTTCATGCCATGCAATATCTGATGGGGCGTCAAAGCCTGGAGAAGATGGAGAACTTTCGCGGTTTCGGCGGTGTGCAATCCTATCCCAGCCGTACCAAGGACGTGGACGATGTGGATTTCTCCACCGGGTCCGTTGGCCTTGGCGTTGCGATTACCTCTTTTGCCTCGTTGATACAGGATTACATTTCGGCAAAGTCCTGGGGCCATGACCTGGAAATGGGCCGCATGGTGGCCCTGGTCGGGGATGCGGAACTGGACGAGGGCAATATCTATGAATGCCTGCAGGAGGGTTGGAAGAACGACCTGCGCAATGCCTGGTGGGTCATCGATTATAACCGCCAATCCCTTGATGGTGTCGTGCGCGAGGGATTGTGGCAGCGGGTCGAAAAAATATTCGACGCCTTTGGCTGGGACGTTGTGCTGGTCAAGTATGGTGTCCTCCAACGCTCTGCATTTGCCGAAGATGGTGGTGAGAAGTTACAGGACTGGATCGATAATTGCCCGAACCAGCTGTATTCCGCCCTAACGTTTATGGGGGGAAAAATTTGGCGTGAGCGCTTGCTGGATGACCTTGGGGATCAGGGCGATGTGACCGCGTTGTTGGAGGCCCGTAGTGATGCGGAGTTGGCCGAGCTGATGGAGAACCTGGGCGGTAACTGCGTTGAAACCATGGCCGAACAATTTGCGGCCATCGATCATGACCGACCGGTCTGTTTCCTGGCCTATACGGTAAAGGGCTGGGGTACGCCCATTGCCGGCCATAAGGACAACCACGGCGGCTTGATGAACAAGGATCAGATGGCCGAATGGCAGGCCCACATGGGGGTGCCGGCGGGCCAAGAATGGGACCGGTTTGGCGCCGTCAGCGATGTAGCGGGCTTGCAGGCGTTCTTGGACAAGGTGCCTTTCTTTGCCCGTGGAAGCCGTGTCTATGACGATGCAAAGATTGCGGTACCGCCGATTGCGCTGACGTCCGACCGGGCGATCTCCACACAAATGGCATTTGGCAAAATCCTGGACGATCTGTCCAAGGGCGACAGCATTTTGGCGGAGCGGATTGTCACCACGTCCCCGGATGTGACGGGCACTACGAATTTGGGGCCATGGGTGAACCGGCGCAAATTGTTCGCCCGCGCTTCCCAGGAAGACACCTTTAAGACAGAGAATATTCCTTCCACTGCGAAATGGGAATTCAAGCCAGAGGGGCAGCATATCGAACTTGGTATTGCAGAAATGAATTTGTTTCTGCTGTTAGGTGCTGCGGGGCTGTCACATTCGCTGTTCGGCAAACGGTTGATCCCCATTGGCACGGTCTATGATCCATTCGTTGCCCGCGGCCTGGATGCCTTGAACTATGCCTGTTATCAAGATGCCCGCTTTATGATCGTCGGCACACCATCAGGTGTGACGTTGGCACCCGAAGGCGGGGCGCACCAATCCGTCGGTTCCCCCCTCATCGGGATGAGCCAGGACGGCCTGGCAGCGTTCGAGCCCGCTTTTGTGGATGAGTTGGCCGTGATCATGGCATGGGCGTTTGAATATCTGCAAAAGGACGGCAGCAACGACCCGGATGAGCGCACCTGGCTGCGCGATGAAACGGGGGGCTCCGTCTACCTGCGTTTGACCACCAATCCCATCGATCAGCCCGGCGTCAGGGCCAATGATGATTTCAGACAGGGCGCGATTGACGGCGCTTATTGGCTTCGAAAGCCAGGGGCCAACTGCGAAGTTGTCATCGCCTATCAGGGCGCGGTGGCACCCGAAGCGATCAAGGCCGCCGGGTTAATTGCCGAGGCGCGCCGGGACGTGGGGGTATTGGCGGTCACCTCTGCTGATCGGCTCAACGCCGGTTGGACCGCAGCACAAAGGGCCCGCTCGCATGGTCAAGCTGCAGCGCAAAGCCATATTGAAGCCCTGATGGACCCTCTGCCCAGCCATTGCAAACTTGTTACGGTGATAGACGGCCACCCCGCCACATTGGCCTGGCTGGGTGCCGTGGCGGGGCACCAAACGATCCCCTTGGGTGTGGAACATTTTGGCCAGACCGGAACCATCGCCGATCTTTACAGGCATTTCGGTATTGATACGGAAACGATTGTCGAACGGGTGAATGGTTTATCGGTAGGCAGGCCAGCCAGAATTTTGGCCGGTTAACACCAGTTGAAATTGACCTTCGGCGATACATTTTATTAGCATAACCACCTCACATGTTGGGGCCGAAAATTATGCCGGTGAATATCTCGATCCTGAAGGTCATCCTCCTGATTGGAATTTTGGGGGCCGTTCCCGTTGCCGGAGCATTCGGCGATAAGGGGGATACGGCTCTCTTGGAAGCTACGGTCAAGCCGTGGCAAGGCGATCTTGATGGCATGCTCGACCGAGGCTTGATCAGAATTCTGACGGCCTACAATCCACTGTTTTTCTCCTACGACGGGATTGAGCCCCGCGGCATTGTTGTCGAGGGTGCCCGGCATTTCGAAGCTCGGATAAATCAATGGTTCGGCAAGAAAGGTCGCCCCATCAACGTTGTCGTCATACCGATGCCACGGGACAAGATACTGCCCTACCTCATCGCAGGTCGTGGGGATATCGCGGCAGCAAACCTTACAATTACGCCTGCACGATCCAAAATCATCGACTTCGCCAATCCAGGTTACACCAACATGCGGGAGTTGGTTGTGACCGGACCTGCGGGATCACACATCAAGAACTTGGATGATCTGGCGAAGGTTGGCCTGCGCATTAGAAAATCCAGCAGCTATTACGAACACGTGCTGGCGATCAATCTTGAGCGACAGAAGAACGGCCGCGAGGCTATCCCCCTCTATCCGGCTGATGAGAATTTGGAGGATTATGATCTTCTGGACATGGTGAATGTGGGGGTCGTGCCGGCGATCATTGTGGACAGCCACAAGGTGGCGCTGTGG
>JAPKBD010000310.1 GCA_028824965.1 Alphaproteobacteria bacterium
GTGGGTTAAAGAAAATCAATCATAGTTATCTGGGTCAGCCTCTTATATATAAGTCCGTCTTTTGGGGCCTGGATAGCGGGTAATATTGCATTTGACGCATGTAAGATTGGGGATGGCAAGACGGCCTTGAAGGCAAATGCGACCGTTGGCACAATATTTACCAAATAGCGTTATATCTGGCATATCTGAGTTATCTCAATTAGTTGGGGCAGAGAATAATGAAGGCAATGGGAGCGCCAGTGCAAATTTTAGTGGCCGAAGATGATGCGGACGACCGTTTGCTGATCTAGGAAGCGTTTGAAGAAAACCAGCTGGTAAACCAACTTGTATTTGTCGAAGACGGTGTACAGTTGATGGATTACCTCCATCGGCGCGATGCCTACGCCGATCTGGCCGGGGATCCCTTGCCGGGCCTGCTATTGCTGGATCTGAATATGCCCCGCAAGGACGGTCGCTAGGCATTGAAAGAGATCAAGGCGGACCCGAATCTTCGCCGCATTCCTGTTGTTGCCCTGACCACCTCGAAAGCGGAAGAAGACATCATGCGGACTTATGACCTTGGTGTGAATTCCTACATCACCAAGCCGGTTTCTTTCGATGGCCTAATCTCGACCATACGGGATTTATCCAACTATTGGTTGGAGATCGTGATGCTGCCGCCCAGATAGACTCTCTTTGGTGGGGCTTATTTGCGACCACCTGCTAGGCGGGCAGCGTCAGGATGGGCGCGCAGGCGGGACATGGCGAAAACACCTAAAAACGGTCCTATCGCCAGAATAGCAAAGGCATATTGCCAGCCCCATGCTGCCGCCAGGGGCGGTATCAGATGGACTGTGAACAAGGTCAGCAAAAAACCGACGCAGGTTTGCACGGTCAGCATGGTGCCAACGAATTCAGGCGGTGCCAATTCCGCAATAGACGCTGAAAATTGCGCTGAATCCGCGACCACAGTCATGCCCCAAATGGTCGCCAGCACGGTCAATAAAACGGGCGAGGCACCAAACAGAAAGCCAATGGTAAGAGCACAGAGGCCCGACGCGGTCATAGCCCCCATGGTCAACGTCGTGCGGCCATAGCGGTCTGCGATCAGACCGCCCAGTAAACAGCCGATCGTCCCGCCAACGCCCATGGATGTGAACGTGGCCAGGCGCGACCACCAGGCTGCCGCCTCCGCCACCATGACAAGACGGAACGAGGCATCGAGGAATACCACCAGCCAAGCCCACATGGCATAAAGCTCCCACATATGGCCCAGATAACCAAGATTGGCCCAGCGCAAGGCAGGTCGGCGAAACGCTTGCAATATAGCACCTGGCGTAAAGGGCGGTGCCGGTGCCAAATTCGGCCCCAGCTGCACCAGATTTATCAACAACGCCGCCACCAGCGCCAGGGCAGAAGATGCCAAAATCGTGAAATGCCAATCCACGCCGCCAAAGGCATTGAACAAATGCGGGGCCGCCGACCCCAGGGTCAAAGCCCCGACCAGCAAGCCGATCAACAACCCCATATCGTCGCGGGCCCAACTGACCGCCATCTTCATGCCGACAGGATAAATCCCCGCCATGCAGATGCCTGTGACGAAACGCAGCACGATAACAACGTCGGAGGTCGGCTCAACTGTCAACATCAGGCCATTGGCCAGGGCGGCAACCAAGGTGCTGAACATGAAAAAACGTCGCAGGTCCAGACGGTCCGCCAGGGATAACAGCGCCGATATCAAGGTGCCGACGACAAATCCGATTTGCACCGCCGATGTCATCATGGAGGCACGACCGGGCGACAAATCATATTCAATGATCAAAGAGGGCACCACGGCGGAGGCGGAAAACCACAGCGCCAATGCCGATACCTCGCAAAATGCCAGCAGCGCCAGCGATCGCCCCCGGGATCGATCTGGCTGCTGCGCCGCTTTTTCATCCACCATCCGACAAATCCCACAAACAACTTTTCCGACAGCCCCTAATCTATGGTAGGAGGGAGCATATACTGAGCCTGAACCACCATTACAGAACCAGCGAGGCACTATGTCCACCTTCCTAACAATATTATTGGGCATTTCCCTGGCTGCCGTCGTCGTTGTTCTGATGCTTGGTATATCGGCCATGGGGAAAGGCGGGGAATTCAACCGCAAATACGGCAATGTTCTGATGCGTTGGCGTATCGTGCTGCAGCTGGTCGCGGTCATCATCATGGTCATGCTGTTTTTCGTTAATAAGGGATAAGTGGGGAGCCTTATGGTCAAACTAACAAAAATTTATACCCGCGGCGGCGATGGCGGTCAGACATCGTTGAGCGATGGCAGCCGGGTGGCAAAAGATGACCTGCGGGTTGCGGCCTATGGGGACGTTGATGAATTGAACGCCGTTGTCGGCCTGGCCCGCCTGCAGGCAAGTGGCGCGGTGGAAGCGATGCTGGCGCGTATTCAGCATGACCTGTTCGACCTGGGCGCAGATCTTGCCACGCCGATTGTCGAAGATCCGAAATATCCGCCCCTGCGCATTGTCGATGCCCAGGTGGACCGCCTGGAACAGGAAATCGACCAATTGGGAGAGGCACTGTCCACCCTCAACTCGTTCGTGCTGCCGGGCGGTAGTGCACTCGCCGCCCACTTGCATCTGGCCCGCACCGTGGCCCGGCGCGCCGAACGAGAGGCAACAACATTGGCCAGGGAGGCAAATATCAACCCAGCCGCCCTGCGCTATCTGAACCGCCTGTCCGACCACATGTTCCAACTATCCCGCCACGCCAACGACGATGGTGCAGCAGACATCCTATGGGTGCCCGGCGCTAATCGTTAGGTGCCAGCCATTCGGCCAAGGCATGGCCTAGGGTGACCATGTGCGCCACTGCCATTGGACTGCCCACATATCTTGCGACCATCGCCGCCGCCTCTTCCGGCAACGCAGGCCCGCCGGGTCGTAGATGTGCCAGGCGGGCACCCTCGACCTGGGCCAATTCGTGGACCTGGCCAAAGGCTGCCATGATCGTGCCGTCTTCACGCAACGGTGCGAACCCAGTTTGGATCAGGGCCAACAGAGCCGGCCAATGGGCCAGGTGACGCCATAGGGTCGCCAGTATTGCGTCGTCTCTCGGTATGCCCTGGCTGCCCAGATGCCGGATCTGGTTTAATAACTGCCAGGCGGCGGGGTCGATCTGTTCCTGGGCAAGCAGCGGACGCAATTCCGGCCAAATAGATGCCTCGGGAACCGGGTCATCGAAGGTGGGGCCGTCAGGCGTCACCACCAAAGCTGTCAGAGCAACCATATTCATACCGTTGGAACGGTTATAGGCATCGACGATAGCGCGGATTGCCGCCAAGTCATCGGCGCCGATACCGGCGCAAGCCAATTGCCCCGGCACCAAAGGAATGGGCACAGGCAAATCTGCCTGGTCCACAACGCGGGCCAGGGCGGGGCTGGGTTGACCGGTCTGATAGATCGGCTTCACCGCTTGCCAAACAGGGGCCAGACCGCCAGGCACATCATATAAGGTCCGCCAGATGGAGGTGATCAGCGGGATTTCCATAGTTGCGCGGATATCAGCGAATATTTCCGCCGCCTCCCCCGTTGCCGCATCCTCCCGTATGGCCGAGACCGGATCGCGTCCCATTTTGCTGGCCATCAGGCTACCTTTGATGGGGCATAGGGTTGACGCAAAGCACGCTCCACCATCTCCAACCGATCCTGACCATAGAACATATCCTCATCGACAAAATAGGTCGGGGAGCCGAATACCGAACGCGCAATCGCCTCATCCGTGTTGGCTTGATAAACTGCCTTGATCTCCTCCGACATGGCCGCATCCAACAACGGTTCCGGGTCCAGACCGACGCTTTTTCCAAGGCGGGCAAGGGTATCCCGATCCGCCAAATCCGTGTCTTCCAACCAATGGGATTTCAACATGGCATGGACCAGTTGATCCACGGCCTGCCCTTGCTGCACACCGGCGATGACCATGCCGTTGCACAGCGCCATATCGTTCTGATGATATTGGGGGTAGCCCGTCATGACCGGGGCATTACGTTCTTCGGACCAACGGTCGATCTCGCGCCGGAAAAAATACGCCCGGTGTTTCGTGCTGCGTTCCTTGAACGAAGAGGCGCCGCCTGCGGGCACGGATTGGTGCAAGTCGATGGGCCGGTGCACCAGGGTGCGGCCCGCAGCCTGGGCAATTTCCATGATCCGGGCGGAGCCCAAATAGGCGTATATTGAATGGGCGGAATAGAAATACTCGATCTCGGGCATGGTTTGCTCCAATCTGTTGCGTACTGTTTCATCTAGTGTAGAGGAAAATACCGATGGTACTCAAGATCCAGACCATAGATCATGCCGTCGTCATGGCCTCTGATATGGAGCGTTCGATTACTTTCTACTGCGACATCCTGGGCGGCAAACCACGCTATTTGCAACGTTTCCGGGACGGCAAGCTGCCAGTCCTGCCCATACAGTTGGGCGGCGCGGTGATCAATCTGCAACGCCTTGAAGAACCAGCCTGGCTGGTGGCCGAAACCCTGGATGCGGGCACCCTCGACGTTTGTTTTCGCTGGGACGGCACCATTGCAGAGGCCGTGGAACATCTAAATCAGGCGGGTATTGAGATAATTGAGGGGCCGTCACCACGCTGGGCCGCCGATGGAATTTGGGGGCAATCTGTCTATTTCCGTGACCCGGACGGTAATTTGTTGGAATTTCTCTCTACCGCAGAGCCCATTGAACCCCGGTTTTGAGTCTATTTTGAGCCGCTTTTGAGCGATTGACGCCGCATTTGCGGCCTTTTGCCGCAATTGGCGTTACAGCGCGTTGACTCGCCTATCCCCCTTCACTATTTTGCACTGCAACATAAACCGTGGTCGTGATAATCCGGCCACCTGATTTGTGGGAGCGGGAGCCCACATGATCGGAAGACCATCCCCATGAAAAGAGGCCGCCGATGAAAGTTCTCGTCGCCGTCAAGCGCGTGGTTGACTACAACGTCAAGATCCGG
>JAPKBD010000311.1 GCA_028824965.1 Alphaproteobacteria bacterium
GTGTGGTCACGAAGCCGTTCCAGTTCGAAGGCAATCAGCGCTTGCTGTCGGCAGAACGTGGGATCGAGGAGCTACAGTCTTTTGTCGATACCCTGATCGTCATTCCCAATCAAAATCTGTTCCGCATTGCGAATGAGAAAACCACATTCGCAGATGCCTTTTCCATGGCTGATGAAGTGCTTCATTCCGGCGTCCGCGGCATTACCGACCTGATGGTTCTACCCGGCCAGATCAACCTGGACTTCTCCGACGTTCGGACTGTGATGGCGGAAATGGGTAAGGCCATGATGGGGACAGGCGAGGGCGAGGGCGAGAAACGTGCGATCGAGGCGGCGGAAGCTGCGATCTCCAACCCGCTATTGGACGATGTCTCCATGGCGGGTGCCCGCGGCGTACTGATCAATATCACCGGCGGCATGGATATGACCCTCTATGAAGTGGATGAGGCGGCAAACCGCGTCCGCCAGGAAGTCGACCCCAATGCCAATATCATCTTTGGCTCCGCCCTGGATGACAGCCTGAATGGGCGCATTCGGGTTTCCGTGGTGGCAACCGGAATAGAAAGCGAAGAAGACGCCCTGCGCCCAGTGATCAACTCTCCGCGCCTGGCCTCGGTTGCAGGTCGCCCCATTCCCAATGAAGCACTCGCTGCTGCCGCTGCCCCGGCAGCGCCCATCGTTGCAAGGTCAGAGGAACTGCCAGACGTTCAGCCGGAAGCCACCATTGAGGTTGCGGCTGAATTCGAAGTGGAGCCCATGTTCGATGCGACGGATGCAACGGCTGCCGCACTGCCTTTGACGTTTGGCCAGCGTGTCCCGGCACCGAAGCCGCCCCAGGCAGAACCAGATCCCATGGCCCTTGCCGGCAAACGGGCGGATGAGGTCAGCATGGATGACGGCCCCTTTATCGCACCGGCGGTCGACCGCCCGGAACGGGACCGCAATCCCCTGCAGCAGCCCGATCCCCTGGCGGAGGCTGAGGCTCTTAACCCGACGGACCGTCCTGTGAAAAAGAAACGCTCCGGCTTTTCCTTGTTCCGGCGGAAACATACGGCCGAAGCAGAGGCACCGGTAGCACCTGCACCGGTGCAGCCAAGGCTTGAAACGCCAAGTCCTGACAGGGCGCGGCAAGCTATGTCGCCGGAAGTTCGGATGGAGATGCCCCAAGACGACGTGCCCCCCATGCCTGCGCCCATTGTGGCACCTGATATGGCAATGCCGGAGCCTGCTTTGTCGCCAGCCCAACCGCCAGTTCAGACCCCGGTCCAACCTCTGGCACCGCCTCAAACGGAGGAGGATTTATTGGAGATTCCTTCGTTCCTGCGTCGTCAGGCCAACTAAAGCCGAATCGTTCAAAATAAACGGCGTCAGTCAGGAAGCAGAAAAATGGTTAACCCGGCTGACGCCGTAACGAAATGTAACAAAGTTTGATTTGAAGATCTTAGGATGGATTGCTAAAAACATCATCCAAGGTCCTATTTTATAAAGACGATTCTATTTCGCACCTGACGCTCTCTATTCGATCTGATCATTGCATTAACTTAGAGAGTTGAAGACAAATGAAACTGAATTATTTGCCGGTGTGTTATTTGCCGGTGTGTTATTTGGCTGGCACTTAAGTTAGGGCTGATAGAATTTAGACGGTTAATGAGACCAGTTACCAGGATATGGGTTAGCGACGTGAATACCAAGCAGCAACATACGCTGAAAAATGCGATTAATTGTTCCGGTGTGGCACTCCACAGCGGTGTGAAGGTCGCTATGTGCCTGCGCCCGGCACCTGTCGATACGGGGATCGTCTTTCATCGTACTGATCTTGACGCCTCAGTTGTTGATGGAAATATTGACCGCAGCGAGACTGCGAAGTCAGACACGCTGGTGCCTGCACGTTGGGACACGGTTAGCGACACCATTATGTCGACCACCATCTGTAATGATGCGGGCGTGAAGGTGGCGACCATCGAACATTTGATGGCAGCACTCGCGGGCTGTGGTGTGGATAACGTCATCGTCGAACTCAATGGCCCGGAGGTTCCCATTATGGATGGGTCATCGGCGCCGTTTGTTTTTTTGATTGAGTGTTCCGGCCGGGAAATGCAGGACGCCCGCCGCCGGTCCATCCGTGTTTTGCGCCGGGTGGAAATTGAGGACGGGGACCGTCGCGCGGTACTACTGCCTTCTGACGGCTTTTCCGTGTCGTTCGAAATTGACTTCGACAGCGCCGCAATCGTGGAAAAAACCGGCTTCTTTGATCTTCACAACGGTGGCTTTAAACGGGAAATCTGCCGCGCCCGGACCTTTGGGTTTGAGCGGGAGGTTAACCACCTGATGGATCTAGGGCTGGCCCAGGGCGGGTCATTGGACAATGCCGTGGTGGTTGGCCGCGACGACGAAATTATGAACGAAGGCGGCCTGCGCTATGGCGATGAATTCGTGCGCCATAAAGTGCTGGATTGCGTCGGTGATTTCTATCTCGCCGGCGGCCCGTTGCTGGCCCATTTCTCTGGTCAGCGCACGGGCCATACGTCCAACAATCAACTGATGCGCAAATTGTTTTCTGATCCGGCCAATTGGGAATATAGCTATGATGTGCCTCAGCCATCATCGGAGCCCGCGGCAAGTTGGGATCAACCGTTGCGCGCCGTGAGCAAGGCCGCAACCAGGGTCGCGGCGACAGCCTAATCGCGACGGCCAGACGAACCGCCTCAATAATTATTGCCTGAAGTGAGCTGTGCCATTTAAATGGTATGGTGTCGTCTCTTTATTCCGTCTTCACCTTTGAATTCATCCATGTCAGGAGCCTTCCTTGCCCCTAAGCGATCCCGCGCCGCGCGCGTTAAACCACAGCCGTAATTTGGACTTGAAAGCATATCAGCGTGAAGACGGCTTATGGGACATTGAAGGCCATATTACGGACTTCAAAGAAGCCGACTACAGCATGCTGGATAATGAGCGTACGGCGGATCAACCCGTACATGATATGTGGCTGCGCCTGACCATTGATACGGACCTTGTGGTTCAAGAGGCGGAGGCACGGATGGATGTGGGCGCCCATATTCCCTGTCCAAAAGCCGCGCCAAACTATAGCCGCCTTAAGGGCTTGAAAATGGGACCGGGCTGGAACCGGGCCGTGCGCGAACGCCTGGGCGGTGTGGTGGGGTGCACGCATTTAAATGAGATGCTGGCGCAAATGGCCACCACCGCCATGCAATCCTTGTTCGAAGTCGTCGAGGATATGCAGGACCAGGGGGACGGTCGCTATTACCTCAGCCCCGGGCTGCGCAACTCCTGCTATGCCTATGCTTTGAACAGCACCTATGTGCGCGACTATTTTCCTGATTTTTATGAACCGGATTCCTAGCCGTACAGGATACGGCAGTGGTTTAAAATGCCTGTTGCAATTGAGCTGGAAATTTCCTTTCCTATGAAGGCGTTTAACCTGCAATTCAGTTTGGCGGAAAAATGTCGACGGAAAATTCTGTAGCGAGTGTCGATCCAGGGCCCTTGTCGGTTGGTTTCGTTGGTCGTCGTGATGCGCTGACAGAATTAGCCAAAATGACGGCGGATGCTGCGCCGTCTGTATTTTATCTTCATGGCATCCCGGGAATCGGCAAGACCTCTCTCATCCAGACATTTATGGTTCAATTAGATGCGGACAAATTGACCGTTCTCTCCCTTGATGGAGAGGCGATTGAGCCGACTGCCGAAAGCTTTCTTGCCGCTCTTGCACAAAGTGCGGCCTGTGGGAAATGGACCCTTGGCAATGGTCCCGATACAGGCGTCAAGCCAGGGATCCGAACCCTCATTGTCATAGATAATTACGAATCTCTTTTACTGCTGGACGATTGGTTGCGGGAGCAGTTCCTGCCCTCGTTGCCGGGCAATATGCGTGTCCTGTTAATTTCCCGGCTGCCACCGAATATGGGCTGGAAGGTCTTTGCTACCCGGAAAAATTGCCTAGAGATTTACGAGCTGTTACCTCTCGAAACTGGGGAAGTGGCTGATATCCTAGCCCATTTGCCCTTGTCGCCCTTTCAAAGCGATCGTGTGGCCAGCGTGGCGCAGGGACATCCCCTGATCTTGGTTCTGGCTGTTGCCGCCTTGCAGAATGCATCGAATGCCGTCAGTTTGAAGGATGAGTTGGCAAAAATTCTGCATGAGCTGACCCATTACTTCCTGAAAGGTATTGCAAACGGCAATCTGCGCCAGGCAATTGAATTGGCCGCTGTGACCCGGCGCGTGGACGAGCCAATGCTGCGGCATATCTATCCCCGGTCGGATGCAGGAAAAATTTATGATGATCTGGCCCGGCTACCGTTCATGGAGCAAAGGGCTGATGGCCTGAAGTTGCATCAGGTCATCGCCGGGGCAGTCCTAGGTACCATGGATGCCAGGGACCCTGACGCACTGGCGGATTTGCGGCGTAGCATTTGGCGCTATTTGCAGCGCCGGGACCTCAACAGCGGGCAAGCGCCGAATTGGCGCAGCACCGTCGACATGATCTATCAGATTCATAATCCAGTGGTACGGGAAGCCTTTTTTCCAAGCGGTGCGCGCCCCAGAATTGTCGAAGCGGGACGGCCTGAAGATTTCCCCAAGGTGCGGGATATTGCCGAACAGCATGACGGACCGGACATGGCCAATATCGTCTCTTTGTGGTGGCAACATCTGCCCCAGGCGTTTCGTATTGTCCGTGATGAGGCAAATCAGGTTGTCGGATTTTGTTTTGCCGCCGACGACCGAACGGTGCCGCACCTGCTGCGCCGCAATGATCCGTTGCTGGATGCTTGGATGGGTCATGCCGAGGGGGAAACCAATGGGCGGGAGCGATCTTTGTTTGTACGCCGGTGGCTGAGTTCGGATGTGGGTGAGGCGCCTGGACCTGATCAAGGTGCAAGCTGGATCGATCTGAAGCGATCCTCTCTGGAGATGCGCCCGGACCTGCGCCGGGTCTATGTCTGTGCCCATGATCCCGC
>JAPKBD010000312.1 GCA_028824965.1 Alphaproteobacteria bacterium
ATTGAATCATAGAATGAGAGATGATGGGGGAGTTTTTCAGCAACCTGTTAGAGCAATTTTCAATTAATTGGAGTCACGTAAGCGATCTAATTAATTGGTTCAATTGCTCTTTTCTAAGAATCCCAGGCCCAGAAACCTATCATGACGCCGAGAAGACGCCTATCAGTCGGTGCGGCTTGTGACCTCAAGCAGGTGAAAGCCGAACTGCGTTTTCACAGGGCCCTGCACTTCATTGACATCGGCAGAAAACACCACTTGATCAAACTCAGGCACCATTTGCCCGGGACCAAAAGAACCAAGGTCACCACCCTGGGCGCTTGAGGGGCAGGAAGAGTGTGCGCGTGCGACGTCAGCAAAATCTTCGCCGCCGGCAATTTTCGTTTTCAGTTCTTCGCAAAGTGCCTCGGTATCAACCAGAATATGTCGTGCGGTGGCTTGTGCCATGGTCCTGTTTCCTTTTTTGGAATTTTTGATCGCTAATCTCTGACACAGTAGATAACGATACTCGGGCCCAACTTCAAGCTCTCCTGAAACGTTGATGCATGAGGACGACCTAAGCTCGCCCGCGTCGAACGAAATACTCTAATTCAAATTCGCCGATGACATATCGGTACCTTTCAGAAGGCACCCTTCCATCGCCGCCCCCCGAAATGATGCATCAGAAACATCGGCACCAGATAAATCTGCGCCACGCAAATCAGCATCATCAAAACTGGCGCCCCGCAAATCCGCTTCCATCAATAAAGCACCCGACAAATTCGCATTTCGGAACCGGGTATAGGTCAACCCGCTACGCCAGACCCGCGCCGCCGCCCCGCCGCTTCTCAATGGGCTTAAATCAGCGCCGTTCAAATTTGCGCCATTCAGGGTTGCCCGCTCCATTTTTACGCCGCGCATATCAGCCTGATGCTAATTTACAGACCGCATATCCGCGCCTGACAATTCCGCCATACTAAGAACGCCAAAGGACAAGTCAGCTGTCTTGAGTACGGCCGTTTTCATCAATGCTGCTGCCAGATTGACTTTCTGCAAATCCCGCCCCGATAGATCCGCATTGGATAAGTCGGCCCTTGCCCCGCCCTGGCTGTCTGCCCATAACTGATGGGCCGCGAGAATTTCATCCAGCTGTTCGCCAATCTCCGTATTGTGGTGCGGCAAATTTGCGGTGCGCAATTCAGGCGCGGACAATATCGCCGGATCAATGATCGCGCCGGCTAACTGCGCACCTTCAAAGTTGGCATTTTTGACGATGACGTCGCTCAAATCAGCGCCGGTCAAATCTGCACCCATTAACTTGGCACCAGACAAATCTGCACCGTCCATTTGCGCACCGATAAAGAGGCAATTTCGCATATCGGCACCGGTCGGACTGGCATTGCGAAGGACTGCGTCGGTAAAATCGGTTTGTGCGATAAAGCTGGAAGACAGTTTGGCACCGGTAAAATCCGCTCGCTTTGCAACAGCTGCCGAAATTTCTGTGGTGTCGTGCTGGTATCGCGTTTCAGTGCCGTCATGCCATGCCAGCACCCCTTCCCGCATATCCGCATTGACCAGAATGGCCTCCGTCAGATCAGCCCCTCGCATACACGACGCACGCAGGTCACAGCGCGTCATATTGGCGCGACGTAGGTTCGCGACGCGAAGATCCGCACCCAACAAGGTTGCGCGGGTAAAATTGGCGTTGGCCAATATGGCGTGGCGCAGGTTGGCACCTGAAAAATCCGCAGTGGAAAGATCTCGGAAGGAGAAATCCTCATTCGAAAGGTCATGAAACGAAAGATTGGCGTGACGGCCACCACCGGCTGGGGCCAGCAGTTTTTTGTGTTCCGCCAGGACCTCAATCAACTCAGACCGCGTAATGCTCTTTAAGTCTTCCATTCCGTCTTCGCCAGATTTCACCTAACGGCCCCCCAAATAATCAAGTGATCATAGTTATGCGTGTCTTTCCTGAATTCCGCCTACTTTGATGCCGTTCTGTTCAACCAACATACTTCGTAACCGTGTCGAGAAATTGCTTTGCCGATATTGGCTTCGAAATATATTCCGTACAGCCACTTTCCAGAATTTTTTCCTCGTCGCCAGCCATGGCAAGGGCCGTGATGGCAACGACAGGAATAGTCTTTAGGTCATTGTCGGTTTTCATTAATTTGGTAATTTCCAGGCCGGACATACCCGGCAGCTGAATATCCATTAAGATAAGACTGGGCCGCCTGTCGCGTGCAATTTCCAACGCCTCTATTCCGTCTTTTGCTTGCAGAATATTATGGCCATTAAGCTTGAGTAGATCATGAAAGAGCTTCATGTTCATTTCATTATCCTCGACGATGAGTATGGTTTTCGACATGACGGATAAATCCCGAAGTATGTTAGACTATCATATTAAGGTGTTATAAAAATAAATTATTACTATTACGTGTAGTCATGCGCCTCTTAGCATCGACGTAATTCAGCAACGCGCACCACTTATTCTATTATGCCAAAGCACCTATGTGACAAGCCTATGGAATATTCAGCTGAATCATATTTCTTTTCTAATATTCTGCGTATCAAATGAACACGCAAGAACTTTTGAAAGACAAAAATTACATTATTCGAATGAAAGAATGATTAATGCGACAGTGCGACTGGGACGATCAATTCATCTGTCATTGCGCGCACTACATTGGCGCGCAAACGCACAGATCAAATTCGACAACATTTTTATAGGAAAATTGTCTACCCGCGATCGCGCATGAGACGGCCCTGATCCCGCTGCCAATCGCGATCTTTGGATGTCGCGCGTTTGTCGTGCTGCTTTTTACCTTTGGCGATACCAAGCAGAATTTTCGCGATGCCCCGTTCGTTGAAATACAATTTCAACGGCACAACTGTCACGCCGGCCCGCGCGATGGAACTTGTCAGTTTGAAAATTTCGCGTTTATGCAGCAGCAATTGACGCGGGCGCAGGGGTTCGTGATTGAACCGATTGCCGCCCTTGTATTCCGAGATATGGGCGTTGATCAAAAACAGACCGCCATCCTTCTCAACTGCATAGGCCTCGGCAATACTGGCCTGTCCGGTGCGAAGGGATTTCACCTCCGTGCCGGTCAGGATCAGGCCCGCCTCCAACGTATCATTAATGAAATAGTTGTGGCGGGCCTTTCTATTTTCAGCAATCGAGCGGGTCATCGTACCTAGTCGAGCAATCCGACGTGGCGCAGGGCGACATCGATTTTCTCTGCCGTTCCCTCCGTCAATGGCACGATGGGCAAACGGGCCTCCGCCTCACACAGACCAAGACGCCAGGCGGCATATTTCGGTCCGGCCGGGCTTGGCTCCAGGAACAGCGCGACATGCAACGGCATCAGGCGGTCATGGAGATTGAGGGCAAGGTCATATTTGCCCGCCAAACAGGCTTCTTGAAACTCTGCACATAATTTTGGCGCAATATTCGCACTGACCGAAATACAGCCATGGCCACCTTGGGAATTGTAGGCCAATGCGGTGCCGTCCTCGCCCGATAGATGACAGAAATCGGACCCCAGCAGCAGCCGCTCCCGGCTGACACGGGCAACATCGCCTGTGGCATCCTTGACACCGACGATGCGGGGCAGTTCCGCCAGGCGGCTCATAGTATCGGGCAAAATATCGACAATGGCCCTCGGGGGAATGTTGTAAACGATAATGGGTATGTCAGATGCGTCATGGAGAGCTTTGAAATGCTGATACAGCCCCTCCTGATTCGGTCGATTATAGTAACCCGCCACATGCAAAACCGCATCCGCACCCGCCGCCTCAGCAGCCTGCGTCAACGAAACCGCCTCGGCTGTGTTATTGGACCCCGCACCGGCAATGATCGGTATCCTGCCGGCGTTCTGATCGATGACAATTTCAATGACCCGAATGTGCTCTTCATGAGACAGAGTGGGGCTTTCACCTGTGGTGCCACAGGGGACGATACCATGTGTACCCTGTTCCACATGCCAATCGACAAGTTTTCGCAGTGCGTCTTCATCCACCTGGCCATCGCGGAATGGTGTAATAAGCGCAACAATCGAGCCCTTGAACATGGTTCTCTCCTAGAGAAATGCTATTCTGTTATTAAGAGCCGCGAACTTAACCTTTTCCCCGGCAATGGGGCAAGCCGAGAGAACGCCTATCGGGTCCTTTATTTCAAAATCAATTGCACCAAGTATTCTGGATCGCGCCACGATTCGGACCTTGGCCGCGCTCATATGCGTGACAGGCGTAGCATCCCTGATCGGCATGGCATCGATCGCCAGCCCCGCCGAGGCACAGGTACAGGCCCGGGCAGGGAATGAACAATTAACGCGGAAAGATCAAAAATTTTACAGAAAGGCCTACAAGGCGGCAAAAAAGCGTGATTGGCCCGGTGCCCACCGCCTCGCCAGCAGGGCAAAAAATACCCTGCCTGCAAAGGCACTGCGGTGGTTGAACTATCGCGAAATCGGCAATCGGGCGACTTTTGATCAGATCTCCCGCTTCATTACAGCCAATCCGACCTGGCCGTCCCAGCACCGCCTGATCCGGCGCGCCGAAGAGGCGATGGAGAGCAGCCGGGTCAGCGACCAAACCGCCATGGACTGGTTTGCCAGGTACCGCCCCCTTTCCGGCCCCGGCCAAATCCGTCTGGCAGAGGCGATGCTGGCCAACGGTATGAAAGACGATGGCCTGCAATGGCTGCGCTATGCCTGGATCAACAATGTCTTTGCCCGCCGCACATCAAAGGCGCTGTACCGCAGGCATCGTAAAGTGTTGCGCAAATCCGATCATATCGCGCGGCTGGATTATCTGTTGTGGCAAGGCCATCGCTATAGCGCCCGACGCCTCTATTCCCTGGTACCGCCTGGATACCGGAAATTGGCGGAGGCGCGGGAAAGCCTGATGGTCCGAGGCCCCGGCGTTGACAGTAAAATTGCCGCTGTGCCGGACGATCTGTTGCGCGACGGTGGCTTG
>JAPKBD010000029.1 GCA_028824965.1 Alphaproteobacteria bacterium
ACGTCACCCTGCCCGCGATAGAGCGCGGTTTCGCTAAGTCCGGCAGAAGCCGCGATGATTTTGAGATTTCCTACCCTGTCTTTTCCGTCACCGGCCGGGATGAGAAGGAGATTGCGGCGGAAGAAATAAAGATGCGCCAGCAGATCGCCTTCTATGGCTCCACCCCCGCCTATAAACCGGTGCTGGATTCCATCGATATGGGAGAGTTGCAGCCGGAGCTGAACGCCATGTCCAAGCAGGGCCGGTGGGAAGCCATGGGCGAGTTGATCGACGACAAATGCCTGCACGCCATTTCCGTCCAGGGCGATGCCCGTGAAGTGGCCCGGCAAATCAAATCCCGCTACAGCCACATCGCCGATCGCACCGCAGCCTCCTATTCCAACATGGGTCAGGCCGACAAGTTGGCGTTCCTGGAGGAATTACAAAAGGACTAAGCCTCGTCCGAGGCGTTTTTTGAGGTCTGCCGGCGCTCGTCCCGTGGATGCCCGGATCAAGTCCGGGAATGACGATATTGTTGTGTTCATGGTGAATTACAGCCGTTTCTCAACCTGCTCCGTCATTGCCGGGCTTGACCCGGCAATCCATTCTGCCTCGATCATGCAGACTGTTATGACAATGGGTATTGCTTGCCAGAGGACTCAAATGCGCCTATATCATGCCACATGAACGGACACGGTAAGCAACTGCTTGTAGGGCAGCTCATTATGAAGCGACTTAGTCGCCCGGCCATTATGGATGGCCGGGACGGAAGTCGCCCTTCAATGATGCCTACAGCAATGCCTATCCAGGAGCTTACCTGCCATGTCTACGCAATCCAAAACGTCCGGGACCACCGCACGAACTGATCCGCCAGCCCCATCGGACCCGTCGCCCCATGCGGGGACGGCAACCCATCATTTTCAAATCCAAGCAGCAGCCGATCCATCCGCCTTTTCTCGGGTCATGGAACTGTTCGCCCTGCGCTGCCTGCTGCCGACGGACATCAGTTGCAAACAAGTTGGTCCAGACGACCTGCACATCCACATCGCAATAAATGATCTCTGTCCCAAAGTGGCTGCCAATCTGGCCGCCCGCATGCGCAACATCATCCCCGTAACCCGCGTCGTCCTCGAACCGGCGGAAGGCTAAACCTCGTCTACTTCGCTGGTTCTGGCAGGGTCAGGGTGACGGCGATGGCAAGGGCGACTAGGGATGTTGCGGCCAGATAGGCTGGTGTGAAGGTGCCGCTGTGTTCGGCCATGATGCCGGCCAGGATGGGACCCAGTAATTGCCCGATGCCGAAGATCACCGTCAACATCCCAATGGCCCCCACCGCACGCTCCGGCGTCAGGTAATCTGCAACCGAGGCAGTGATGATGACCGGCAGGCCAAAGGCGGAGAGGCCAAACAGGAAGACTGAGGCGTAGATCATCGCTTCACTATCACCGCTGTAGGAAATCAGAGTATAGGCGCAGCCTTGCAGAATAAAGGCTGTGATAATACCCGTACGCCGGCCAAGACGATCCGATAAGGCGCCCAGAACGGGGCCGCAAAAGAGTGAGAAAAATCCGACCCAGATCCAGAAAAATCCCGCCTTGTCCTCTGCCATGCCATGTTCATGCACCAGGGTGGTGACGATAAAAGTTATGTAGACCACATAGGTAGCGCCAAACAGAAAATACACGACACCAAGGCGCAGGATCAGGCGGCGCAATGCGGCACCTCTGAAACGCGCAGCTGCGCGCTGTACGGGGCGGTTGCTATCCTGCCCTGCCCCATAGGCGTCCGGGTCCGCGCCAAAAGGTTGTAATCCCATATCGCTGGGCCGGTTACGCACCATGACCAGGCAGAACAAGGCCAGCGGCAGACAGACCGCCGCCAAACCGCCCCAGCCCAGACGCCAACCAATATCTCCCATCCCGGTGTTGACCATGGGTACAGCCCAACCAGCCAGGATGACCGCCAACCCGGCCCCGACTGAGATAGAACCACTGGCCCGGCCCCGATAAGAGGTCGCGAACCAATGGGGCACCAGGGTTACGGCGCAGACAAAGGCGACGCCGCTGCCCAGGCCCGTACCTGTGTACAGAATAACCAAGGGGTAGAACCCATTCGCCAGGGAGACACCAACCATGGTGACAACGATGGTGAGGAGCGCCATGGTGATGAGGCGTCGTTCGCCAAACATCGGTAACAACTGCCGCACCCAGATGGCGCCTACCAGATAGCCGACAAAGTTGGCGGAACTGATCCAACCCATTTGCATATATGACAGGTTCAATGCCTCACCCATGGCGGGTAATAACATTCCTAAGGCGAAACGACCCACGCCCAGACTGACAAAAACACTAAGCATCGCAGACAGCACGATCCACCAACCGTAATGCAGTCCCTCGGGCGGCGGGATTGGTGATTTGCGGTGGCGGGCTACCAAACTGCCGGGCGGGCCGACGTCAGCATCCAGCGTGGTTGGAGGGTCTTGATCCAGAGTGGTCATGTTAAAGTGGCAGTCTTTTCAATAGTGTGATGGCGCATCTGGGAATAAAGGCGACCAAAGGGTTAGATGGGAGCTTGGTATTTTATAGTTGCTATTTTATTAATCCAGGACACGAATTGATACGATAAGTGAGGTTGGGGAGCAATAATGAGTGGGGAAAATCCCGAACCTTTTCGGGCGGGGGGTGACAATAATGAAAGCGCCTTTGCCTATTGCCTGGATGAATTACGCCGCGAGGATCGCGACCGGTACCTGACCCTGCTGTTTGCACCGCGTCCCACGCGGCCTGCATTGGCGGCCCTTTACAGCTTTAATTTGGAATGTGCCCGTGGGGTGACGGCGGGCGGCGAACAGCCTTTATTGGGGCAAATGCGATTGCAGTGGTGGCGCGATGCCCTGGCGACGCGGGCGAGGCGGGCTGAAAATGTCGGGGGTGATGCCGCACGCGATAATCAACCGGTATTGACGTTGTTGCCGGAAGATCCAGCCTTTGTCGCACAATTATCTGAGCTAATTACGGCGCGGGAAGGGGATTTAACCGGCCCGCCCTTTGCCACCCTCGACGATGTGGTCGCGCACGCGTGCGCCACGGGTGGTGCATTAGTCACATTGGCGGCGGAAGCGCTGGGGGCGCGGCAAGTGGCCGGCGCACGGGCAGCGGGCACCGCCTATGCTTTGGCGGGTATGTTGCGCGCTGTTCCCTATCAATTGCAGGAACGTGGCTTTCAGGGGCGGTTATGCCTGCCCGAAGATTTGTTGGTGGCCCATGATCTGGCAATTGAAGATATTCGTTTGGGCAACAAAGCCACTGCCGTGGCCGCCTGTATGAAACAAGTGGCAGCGGCGGCGCAGCGTGAATTGGACGATCTGAATGCCGGTGATGCAGCAATATCGCCCCTGTTGCACGGTACCTTGGCGCGGGCCTATCTCCACCGTCTGGCAGGTGCAGGTTATGATCCTTATGCCCCCGATCTAGGGCTCAATCCTCTGGCTCGGCCTTTAAACCTACTCTGGCGTTCAATAGTGCGCCGCCCCTAGAACAACTGAAACTAGTCGGCTAGCCATGTGGTTAGATCCGCCAGGGCACGTTCCGCATAGGCGGCCTTGCGCAGTTTTTTCTTCACGGGCGGCTGCAAAATAGGGAACAGCCCAAAATTGGCGTTCATGGGCTGGAAATTCATGGTTTTGCCTTCCTTCAAATCCCGATGCCGCGCAGTGCCTGTAATATGGCCCAGCAAGGTCCCCATGGATGTGGTCGCGGGGGGCTGACTAGGGGCCAGACCGAGGCGTTCGGCGGCGGCAAAGCGCCCTGTTAACAGCCCCATGGCGGCACTTTCCACATAGCCCTCAACGCCCGTAATCTGACCGGCAAAACGCAGGCGCGGCTGGGCCCGCAAACGACAGGTTTCGTCCAACAACGAGGGGCTGTTCAAGAAGGTGTTGCGATGGATGCCGCCCATGCGGGCAAAGCGGGCGTTTTCCAGGCCCGGAATGGTGCGTAGGATCTCCACCTGGGCACCATGTTTCAACTTGGTCTGGAAACCCACCAGATTATACAAGGTGCCGGACGTGTTATCCTGGCGCAGCTGTACGATGCCATAGGCCTTGATGTCCGGCTGATGGGGGTTGGTCAGGCCAACCGGCTTCATAGGGCCATAACGCAGGGTCTCAGGCCCCCGTTCCGCCATCACCTCAACCGGCAGGCAGCCTTCGAAATAGGGGGTGTCTTTCTCCCACGCATGAAATTCTGTCGCATCGCCCGTACGCAAGGCCTCGATAAAGGTAAGGTATTGCTCCTTATCCATGGGGCAATTCAGATAGTCCTTGCCCGTGCCACCCGGCCCCGGCTTGTCATAGCGGGATTGGAACCAGGCTTTCGACATATCAATACTGTCCGCATAGACGATAGGCGCGATGGCATCGAAAAATGCCAGATTGTCCGCCCCGGTCAGATCAGACACGGCTGCTGTCAGGCTGGGAGATGTCAGCGGTCCCGTGGCAACGATGACGCTGTCCCAGTCTTCTGGTGGCAGGCCGGCAACCTCCCCCCGCGCCAGTTCCACAAGAGGCTCCGCTGCTAGGGTGGCACCCACGTGATCGGAAAATGCCTCCCGGTCCATGGCCAGGGCACCACCTGCGGGCACCTTGTTGGCATCGGCTGAAGCCAGGATCAGGCTGTCGCAACGGCGCATTTCCTCGTGCAACAGCCCCACTGCGCTGGCCAGAACATCGTCGGAGCGGAAGGAGTTGGAACAGACCAATTCTGCCAGACCCTCACCCTGATGTGCCTCGGTCATACGCTCTGGCCGCATCTCGTGCAGCACAACGGGGACACCGGCGCGGGCAATCTGCCAGGCCGCTTCAGAGCCGGCCAGGCCGCCGCCGATAACGTGAATTGGTTTGTGCGTGTTCATCGTATTCATGGCCGGTAGATAGGCTGACCGGGCCGGTGAGGCAACATACTTTCTCGATGTCCTATACATAACTTCTACATTAGACTTCAGGTCGGTAACGCATTTTGTGATTAGGTGTAGGTGAGGTCCAGATGAGCGATAAAAATTCAGACGAATTCGGCCCGTTGGCGGCTTTGATCGGTGAATGGACCGGCGACCATGGCGTGGATATTGCGCCAGAGCCTGATGGCCAGGAAACCAACCCGTATTTTGAGACAATCACCTATGACCCTGTCAGCGGCTTAAAGAACGCTGAAAGCCAAAGCCTTGAAGTCATTCATTATCGCTAGATCGTGCAGCGAAAATCGGACGGAGCGGTTTTCCATGACGAGACTGGGTATTGGATGTGGGAACCCGATACGCGGACTGTAATGCATTCATTGACCATTCCGCGCGGGGTCTGCGTGTTGGCGGGCGGTGTATACGCTGGCGAAAAAGATAGCGATGGTCGCACCGTCATAGAGGTGGCGGCGAGCCTTACTGACGAGAGGTGGAAGATCATCCAGTCGCCCTTCATGCAGGCAAACGCGTCCACGACGTCATTCAGCCAAAAAATGATCGTTGGCAACGGCAGGCTGTCATACATGCAAACGACCATGCTTGATATTTACGACAAGACATTTGAACATACGGATCAGAACGATCTGACACTGATCTAATGGGGGAGACGATATGGCTGATACAACGGCACAACAATTATGGAACGCGCGGGTGAACGGCACGAAAATACCCAACGATTTTGCCGGTAGCCCGCAAACGGAAGATGCGGCCTATGAAATTCAGGCGGCCATGATCGCTGCGTCAGGGCTTAATATTGCGGGATGGAAAATTGGTGCCACAGTAGAGGCCTTGTTCGAAGTATTGGGCGTAAGCCAGCCGTTTCTGGGGCCGTTGTTTCAACGCTTTACCCATGACAGCGGTGTTGCGCTGCCTATATTGGAGGGCACGAACATCGAGACGGAGGTCACGGTGCGCCTTGGCGCGGACCTCAGTGCAAGATCAGAACCTTATGCGCGGGCCGAGATTGAGGCCGCGGTCGCCTCAATCCAGCCATCATTTGAAATCGTCGGGGCCCGGTTTGAGGGCGCATTGGCCGGCGCGGGGTTCAAGGTTATCGCCGATGGCGGGGCCAACATTGGCACTGTCCTTGGCAGTGAGGTCACGGATTGGAGCGGCCTGGAGCTCACCGATTTCCCTGTCACCCTAACCATCAATGGAGAGGTCGCGCAGGCCGGCAATACCTCCCTGCTGTTGTGGGATCATGTCTTTGATGCCTTAAGCTGGTGTCTGGCCCAACCGGTATTATCCCAGCGCGGCCTACGCGCCGGTGATCTGATCATGACGGGGACATGCACGGGCATAACGCCTATTGCGCCTGGTGACAAAGTGGTCGGTGATTTCGGCCCCATGGGTCAGGTCACTGCCAGCTTCAGCTAGATATCCAACGGCTCGGTCCAGGGATCAAAGCCGTAACACCAGGTGGGGTCGGTTTCTTCCCGCATCCAAGTATTGGCTTGGGAGATATTCTGAACCTGGGCCGTGCGGGCCTTTCGCGCGGTTTGGAATATGCTCAGGGCGTGTTCAATATCAGGCGCATGATCCAGGGCGCGGGCCAGGGTGATACCGTCTTCAATGGCCATGGCGGCACCTTGCGCCATATAAGGCGTCATGGGATGGGCCGCATCACCCAGCAGAACCAAACCCTCCCGATGCCAACGTTCAAGCGGCTCCCGCAACAGGATTGCCCAGCGGTGAACCTGTGGACAGGCGCGTAGGACGTCGCTGACTTCGTCGTGAAAGCCGGCAAAAGCATCCCGGACCACGGCCATATCACCCTTCGCTGACCAGGATTCATCCACCCATACGCCATCGGGCAGGCTGGTCACAAAATAGACCTCGTCCTTCGCACTGGTCACATAATAAATGACAATGTGGCGATCCTCACCCCACCACTTCGTGCATTCGCCAATAGGGTGGCTCAAAAGGGAGGCTGCAAATGTGGCGCGATAGGCAACCCGGCCCGTCGCGGTGGGTTTCTCCGGTCCCAACAGGAGCTCCCGCACACGGGAATGCACCCCGTCGGCACCTATGATCAGGTCCGCCTCCACCGTCGTGCCATCGGTAAATGATAGCTTGGACCCGGCGGCATCGGTCTGCACATCAAGAAATTTTCTGCCCAAGGATATCTGCTGTTTCGGCACGGCTGATAAAAGCGCGCTGTGAAGATCACCCCGATGCATTTGCAGATAAGGTGCGCCGAATTGATCCTCTGCCTTTTGCCCCAGGGGCAGCTCGAACCTTACAGCCCCCGTATCCCAGTCCCGATTGTTCCAGGTTTGGGGCTGAAAGGCCGTGCGTCGCACCTGTTCCTCCAGTCCCAATCCCCGCAATGCCTTCATCGCATTCGGGCTCATCTGAATGCCGGCACCAACGCGCGCAAAGCGATCCGCCTGCTCGTAAACCTGGGCCTGGATGCCAAATCGATGCAAGGCGGCAGCTGTGGCAAGGCCGCCCATGCCGGCACCAATGATGGCGATGCGTGGTGTCTTTTTCATACCTACTCCAACCGATTGGCTTTATCCCACATCGCGGATAATTTCCCTGGCAGCATTATGACCGGGGATGCCGGTGACACCACCACCCGGATGAGCACCGGAGCCGCAAAGATACAGGCCCTTTATCGGCATGCGATAGTCGGCGTGGCCCAAGGTCGGGCGCAGGCTGTAGAGCTGGTTTAAATCCAGCGCACCATGGAATATATCGCCCCCCATCAGGCCGAAATCCCGCTCCAAATCCAACGGCGTTAGGATCTGTCGGGCCAGGATGGCATCAGAGAAGTTTGGCGCAAAGGCTGTGACCGCTTCAACCGCATCATCCGCCGCCTGTTCCCGGACTTGGTCCCAATCCTGGCCGTCGGGTAGATCCGGGTCGAATTGCTGACAGAACATGGACGCCACATGCTGACCGGGTGGCGCCAAGGTTCCGTCGATGGTGGAGGGGATGACCAGTTCCAC
Organism: Alphaproteobacteria bacterium; assembly: GCA_028824965.1. Taxonomy (GTDB): domain Bacteria; phylum Pseudomonadota; class Alphaproteobacteria. The sequence continues at coordinate 7,944 of JAPKBD010000029.1, forward strand.
AAAGGGCCGCCGGGACCAGCCATAACGCTTTGCATCTACATAAGCATCGTCGAGATAGCGCGTGGATGGCCCGATAATGATACCGCCCTGGTGATGCTCTGCCATCTCAACGCCTGGAATGGCGGTGAAATCCGGTAACTCGGACAGGGCGACGTTCATGCGCAAGGTGCCCGATTCGCAGCGCCAGTTGACCATGCGTTGGCGAAATGCGGGATCGATGTTTTCGGGTGCCAACAGGTTCAGGCACAGCAGCTTTGGGTTCACGTTGGCCGCGATCGCTTTGGCCTGGATAATACGGCCGTCTTCCAGACGGACGCCCGTCGTGTGGTTGCCGTTGACCAGAACCTCTGCCACCGGGGCATCCGTTTCGATCTCTACGCCGGCCGCCTCCGCCGATCGGGCCATGGCCTGTGTCACCGCGCCCATGCCGCCGATGGCATGGCCCCAGGCACCGGGCTCCTCCATAATCTCGCCAAAACAATGGTGCAGCAGGACATAAGCCGTGCCGGGGGAATAGGGGGAGGCATAGGTGCCGATAATACCGTCGTAGGCGAACAGGGATTTGACCGCATCGGATTTGAACCAACGATCCAGGAAGTCCACCGCGCTAAGCACCATAATATCGGCCAGGTCCCGCTGGGTTTCTACATCCAGGCCATGCAGACGCCGGCCTGCCTTGAACATGCCCCACAAATCCCGCAATCCCCCGCCTGTATTCGGTGGGGTCTCCAGCAAAAAGGCGCGCAAGACATCTGCCAGACGGCCTATGGTCGCCTCGTAATCCTCCAGTTTTGCGGCGTCTTCAGGTGAAATTCGGGCGATCTCGGCGCGGGATCTTTCCAAGTCCGGATAGGATTTCAGATAATTGCCGTCTTCGAGCGGCAGGAAATTGGACATCTGCCATTGCTTCAGTTCCAGGCCGTGGCCGAACAGATCCAGATCATCGACCACCTTTGGGTTCAATAAGCCAACCGCATAGGAGGCAACGGAATTGCGAAAGCCAGGATGAAACTCCTCTGTCACCGCCGCCCCGCCCACCCCGGGTCGCCGTTCGACAATCTTCACAGACAGCCCAGCACGGGCTAGATATGCGGCGCAGACCAATCCATTATGACCCGCACCCACGACCACCACGTCATATTTGTCATCTGCCACGGCTCACACGCTCTCCAAATCATCTTGGCACCGTCTTGCCACGTCAACTATCCATAGCTTACCATATGTCTAGATTCATCAAGTCTGGTTTGCACAAACAGTGAGGACGCTAAAATGACGTTGAGCAATATTCGTGTGGAGCCTTTAACCGCTGCCATTGGGGCGGAAATTGACGGGGTCAATTTGGCCGAACCTTTGAGTGACGCCACATTCGATGCCCTGCATGACGCCTTGATGACCCATCAGGTGATCTTTTTCCGGGATCAGGATATGACCTTGGAGCAGCACAAGGATTTTGGCCGCCGGTTTGGTGACCTGCATGTCCATCCAGCGGCACCGGGTCCCGAGGGGCATCCGGAAATTCTTGTGATCCATGCGGACGAAAAATCCAAACATGTGGCGGGCGAATTCTGGCATACCGATGTCAGTTGCGATATCGAACCGCCTATGGGTTCGATCCTGCATATCCATGATGCGCCCGAAATCGGTGGCGATACGCTGTTTTCCAGCATGTATGGTGCCTACGAGTCCTTGTCTGATCGAATGCAGCACTTCCTCGAGGGTATGACGGCGCTGCATCGGTCCGAGCATGTTCATAAAGGTCGTTATGGCACCAAGGAAAATTTGCGGGATGATGATTATCCGGAGGCGGTACATCCCATCGTGCGGACCCATCCGGTAACTGGTCGCAAGGGGCTTTACGTCAACGCGACCTTTACCACGCGGATACTGGAACTGAGCCGTACCGAAAGCCACGATATCCTGCAAATGCTGTTTAATCATGTGGCCCGGGGTGTGCAGTTTCAATGCCGTTTCCGCTGGCAGAAAAATTCAGTGGCGTTCTGGGATAACCGCAGCGTCCAGCACAACGTGGCCTGGGATTACTTCCCCAATACCCGCCACGGCTATCGCGTGACCATCCAAGGTGACAAACCGGTTTAGTGACACTTGATCCGGCAATCCATGCCTAAGCTGCTTTGATGATCCAGGATAGAGCGACGGCTTTTAACGACGGCGCTTTTTTAACGGTCTGAAATCATGGATGTTTGGGTTTTCCCGGGGATCTTCGTCTGCGTCGAAAATATGCTGTTTCTGAATTTTCTGAGTTCCCGTGGTCGGCAGGCTGTCGACGAATAACAGCCAGCCCGGTGCCTTGTAATAGGCCTGTCGTTCGAAACACCAATCGAACAGGGCGCGGGCCTGGGCCATGTTTGCAGGAGCATCGGGCATGGAGACGATACAGGCCAGGACCTCTTCATCGCGAAGGTCATCGACGACCGCCATGACCGCGACCTGGGCGACAGCTTCATGGGCTTGCAAGCAAGCTTCAATCTCGGCGGCGGCAATATTCTCGCCGGACCGGCGGATGATGTTCTTCTTGCGGTCGACGAAATACAGCATGCCGTCTTCGCCCTGGCGCACTGTGTCGCCGGTGTGGAACCAACCACCGCGCCAGGCCTTTTCCGTCTCCGCTTCGTTTTTGTGATAGCCGGAGAAGAACCATTTACGCGGCGTTTCCGCACTATGGCGGACCAATAACTCACCGTCATTATCGAAGCCCACGTTATTGTCATCGTCATCCACCACCCGTGCTTCCATGCCCGGTAGGGGCTTGCCGAAGGCGCGGGTGTTGGTGCGCCGGGGCTCGTGACAATCGGCCAAAATGCGGCCGGTCTCCGTCATGCCCCAAACTTCCACCAGGGGGAAGCCAAAGCGTTCCTCGAATGCGCCATGCAATTCGGGCTCTACGCCGGCACCAACGGCAAAGTGAATTTGATGCTGGTTTTCCGCCTCGCTAACGGGCTGGTTCATCAACAAAGGCGGCACCACGCCCAGATAGTGCATGGCGGTGGCCTTCGTCTCCACCACGTCCCTCCACCAGCGGGAGGGATGAAAGCGGTCCTGGGCGATCAGGCAACTGCCCGAAAGAAACATCGCCGTAGCGCAGAACGCCTGGGCGTTCACATGGAAATAGGGCAGGGGGTTCAACATACGCTCCGGCGGATTGAATTCTAATCGACCCCCCATGGACAGATACCATTTGCCGGACTGGACATAGAATTCGTTGGTCAGAATACAGCCCTTGGGCCTACCCGTGGTGCCGGAGGTATAGAGAATTGACGTCTCCGTCTCCGGCCCCGGCGGGCCATCACGTGGTGCGGGGCCAGGCGTTGGCAGACCTTCGGGGAAGCTTTCAAAGATAACCACGGGCAGGGGTTTTTCCCGCAGCGCCGCGACCCGATTTAGATCGTCAGCCCGTGCCCTGACGGTAACGGCCAGGTCAGCCTCTGAATGCTGCATCTGATAAAGCATTTCATCATGACGATAATCGGGATTGATGGGCACGATGCCGCAGCCCAAGCCGTTCAGGGCCAGATAGTGAAAGAAGAATTCCGGCCGTTGTTCCAGGAACAAGGCTACCCGGTGGCCATGGCCATAGCCCGCATCGGCGTATTGTCCGCGAAGGGCCTCTATCCGCTCCCAGGCTTGGCCATAAGTAAATTCCACGCCGTCCGGATAATAATCCCGCCCCGGATACGACGTCGAACAGATCGCCCCCTGATCGGGCCATTTTTCTGCCGCCCGGCGAAAAACGGCATGGACCGTATCGAATTCCGCCTCAATGATCATGCTCTAGCCGAACCGGTTGTTTTTGGGGAAGCCTTTCGGGGCCAAGCGTCCGGCCTGGCTGCGTTTGCCCAACCACATCTCCAAATCCATCTCGGTTCTGGTCCGGCCGCCCGCCTGTTTCCAGGTTAGACCGTCTGCCAAATTCATCGTCTTGGCGTCCGCCAATCCGCCATCGCGAAATTTCTGCAGAACGACGCCACGGCCACGGGTCATCTCGGGTAACTCGTCCAGGGGGAAAATGATCAGCTTGTGATTGTCACCGACCACGGCCAGATGATCGCCGTCAACCGGCTTGCAGATGGCGGCCTCCGTATCGCCCGATACATTCAGCACCTGACGGCCCGTGCGGGTTTGCGCCACGGTCGCCTTTTCCTCGACAATAAAGCCGCGCCCGTCGGAGGCTGCGACCAGTAATTTCCGCTCCGGATCATGCACCATCAGTTCAACAATTTCCTGATCATTGGCCATGTCCAGCAACAGGCGCACCGGTTCCCCATTGCCCCGCCCGCCCGGCAACTTGTCACAGGTCAGGGTATAGAACCGCCCGTTGGTGGCGAACAAAATCAGCTTGTCGGTGGATTGTGCATGCATCCAGAAACGGCCCTTATCGCCGTCTTTGTATTTGACGTCATGGCCTTCTTCCACATGCCCGCGCAAGGCCCGCAACCAACCTTTATCGGAACAGACGACCGTGATGGGTTCTTTCTCCACCATAGACTCCATCGCCACCAATTCGCCCGTGGGGGCATCGGCAAAGGCGCTGCGCCGGGGTCCCAACACCGGGTCATCGCCAAAGGTCTTGCGCATCTCGCGAATTTCTTCTGTGATGGTGGCCCAGCGTTGCGGCTCCGATGCCAACAGGGCATCCAGCTCCTTCCGCTCTTCCCGTAAGGCCTTGTCTTCGGCGCGGATCTCTATTTCCTCCAACCGGCGCAGGGCGCGCAGGCGCATGTTCAAGATCGCCTCGGCTTGGTTTTCGGTCAGGTTGAAGGCCTTGATAAGGGCAGGTTTCGCCTGATCCTCTTCGCGGATAATGCGGATCACCTCATCCAGGTTCAGATAGCAGATCAGATAGGCACCCAGAACTTCCAGCCGTCGTTCGATTTGCCCCAGGCGGTGGTTTGACCGTCGCACCAAAACCACGTGCCGGTGATCCAGAAATGCCTGCAATGCCTCCACCAGGCTCATCACCCGTGGGGTCTGATCAGCATCCAGGACGTTTAGGTTCAGGCCGATGCGGACCTCCAGGTCCGACAGGCGGAACAGGTGTTCCATCAACATCGCGGCCTCAACCTTGCCTGATTTCGGCTCCAGCACCAGGCGAATGTCCTCCGCCGACTCATCACGAATATCCGCCAGCAGGGGCAGTTTTTTCAGATGCATCAGGTCGGCAATTTTTTCGATCACCCGGCCTTTCGGTACCTGATAGGGAATTTCCGTGACCACGATGTTGTAGGTACCGCGCTTGCCCGGTTCCACTTCCCACTTGGCACGGAGGCGAAAGCCGCCACGGCCCGTGCGGTAGGCCTCCATGATAGAGGCGCGATCTTCGACGATAATGCCACCCGTGGGAAAATCCGGGCCGGGGATCAGCTGTACCAGTTTATCCATGCCCACATTGGGATGTTTGATCAGATGCAACAACGCCGCGCATAGTTCGCGAATATTATGGGGCGGGATGGATGTGGCCATGCCCACCGCGATGCCTGTCGAACCATTGGCCAGCAGGTTCGGAAAGGCCGCCGGCAGCACCATCGGCTCTTCATCTTCACCATCATAGGTGCCGCGAAAATCTACCGTGTCCAGGTCGATGCCCGCCAACAAGGCTTGGGCGACTGACGTCATTCGCGCCTCAGTGTACCGCATGGCGGCGGCGTTATCGCCGTCCACGTTGCCGAAATTGCCCTGGCCATCTACCAAGGGATAGCGCTGGGCAAATTCCTGGGCCAGGCGGACCAGGGCGTCATAGATGGCTTGATCACCGTGAGGGTGGAATTTACCCATCACATCACCAACGATGCGGGCGCATTTTTTGAAGCCTGTTTCCGGGTTCAATTTCAGCTGCCGCATGGCGAACAGAATGCGCCTGTGCACAGGCTTCATACCATCGCGCACATCGGGCAATGATCGGGACATAATGGTCGATAGGGCATAGGAGAGGTAGCGTTCGCCAAGGGCCTCGCCTAAGGGTGTGTCACGGATTTCACCGTCATCAATAATCTCTGTCATGGGGCATTGTAGCACCTGACAAATTACCAGATAGGTTAGCCGTGCGTGAAATGCGTTGGACCAGTCGTTCCCGCGCCAGGGGCAGGGGTTTATTGTGGGGGGCAAAGACCTGGTTGGAGAGGAAATACCCGGTCAGGCGCAGGCCATCCAGAACATCCTGAATGACCAGTGTTTCTGCTGAATTCGGCAGTAAAAAGGGCGGTAGCGGCAGCAGTTTTTCCTTGTAGGGCCCGGCGGCTTCACGGCTGACGGCGCGGCCCGATCGGGGCGAGACATAGGCCAGGTCCTCCACGCTGCCCGTGGCCGCACAGTGGCTTAAATCCAAGCCAAATCCCAGCTCTGCCAACAGTCCAAGTTCGAATCGTACATAGACAGCCGCCCATTCCTGGGTCTGGCCCAGGGCGTCCAATAAAACGGCAAAACCATCGTGGATCGCCAGGTGCGGCTCCCGCTCCGGCAACGCGCCTTCGGTCAGGGCAGTGGCAGATGTCAGACCCGCCAAACGGTCGCCATCAGACAGCAGACCGGCGGCATGATCGCGCACAGCCTCCACCGTATAGCTGCCCAGATGTTCCGCCAGACGGCCCCGCCAATTGGCGCTGACACGATTGCCGGGCTGTAACACCCCACGCAAACGCCGCCCCGTCCCGCCCCGCACAAGGCCCGCATGACGGCCATGATCACGGGTCAACAGATTAACAATGGCCGCAGTCTCCCCATGGCGGCGCACCGACAGCACATATCCCTCATCAGTCCAATTCATAGGAACAATGTAGCAGGAGATTGCGTCCGGATCGCCAATAGTCGAATATCAATAGCAAAGGAGCCAAGCCATGACAGAACCAAAAGACCTGCCCTATAAGATTAAGCGCCGGGAAAGCGTCGCCCGTGTGGACGGCCTGAAAGTCACGATCCTGACCCTGGCAGCGGGTGAGGAAATCCCCTGGCACAGCCACAGCATCATCGACGATGATTTCTTCTGCATGGAAGGCCCCATGGTCGTCGAAACCCGCAAGCCCGATGCGGTGAATACGTTACAGCCCGGCGAAACCCTAAAAGTCCCCGTAGGCCGCCCCCATCGAGTCACAGGCCAAAACAACGGCCCCTGCCGCTTCATGCTAGTGCAAGGCATCGGCGAACATGATTTCGTGCCGGAGTAGATATCACGAATGTCTACAGGATAGAGGAAGATACAATAATTGAGATGAATGCAGGCAACTGAGGCGATTTAGAGCGACACTCACGTCGAGGGACTATTGCCCGGCGCTCTAAACGACAATCTTTCTTCTTCTAATATTTCAATAGGAATTTTATTGAATACATATAAGTCGTCGCCCAAATTAAAAATGGACTTACAAACCGCACCTTCAAATGAAAATCTGATCCCAATATCAGATTTATCTACATCAGAACATACGATTTCAACCTTCCTCAGCACGCTGTGAATTGCATCTTGCCAGATCTCGGATTTAGAAACATCTTCTACTCGTTCCTCTCCATTTTCTCCAAGATCGATATCGACGAGCAGGTCATTTTGCCAGTGGATTGACGAACCATCTGGGCCGCAACCTAATATACCGTGCCCACAGGCTCGAAACTGCAAATCCAAGAGCTGTGGGTGCTCATAATTTTTGTCCCCATCAAAGGAGAATATCGACGCAGATACTGCCTCCAATTCTTTGCCAACAATTCTTGCCAGCCAATTTTCGAATTTGCGAATCATCGATTGAATTTACCGATTTTTGGCGATGGCCTTGGTTCGCCTCTTTGTCTATCAAACAGTATTCATGTTGATACTACTCTACCCTTTTCCGCCCAGTTTCGCCATGAAATCGCCCAGGCGTTGGCCGACGTCTGGGATGTTGTAGGCGGTGTCGCGTTCGTAGGTTAGGCCTTCGGTTTGGCCGGCATTGTCCGCTTTGATATAGAGGTCTTTGTAGGCGGCGACAGAACCTGGGCTGTTGCGGACGATGGCGGCGGCCATGCTGTCTACGTGGGCGTCTAACTCTGCCAATGGGACGGCTTCGAAGGCCAGGCCCATGGCGGCGGCTTCGACGCCGGTGATGGTGCGGGCGGTGAATGATAGTTCTTTGGCGCGCATGGTGCCGACTTTGCGGGGCAGGCGTTGGGTTAGGCCCCAGGTGGGGCGGAAGCCTAGGACGGCGTGGGTGTCGCCCATTTTGGCTTCTTCGGCTGTGATAATGATGTCAAAGGCCAGCATCAATTCCAGGCCGCCTGTGAAGGTGAAGCCATTCACTTTGGCGATGGTGGCTTGGGGCATGGTCTCGATTTTCTCGATCACGCCGCGGGCGGCGTTGTTCAATTCATCGCCCACGTTGCCTTGGGACAGATCGACGCCCTTTGCCTGTAATGCCTTCAGGTCCACCCCGGCGCAAAAGGCCCGGCCCGCACCTGTCATGACCAGGACCGTGATCGCTGGGTCGGCGGCGATGTCCGTCAGGGCCGCGTCTACCTCAACCAGCATTTCCGGTATCAGGGCGTTCATGGCGTCGGCGCGATTGAGGGTGATGGTGGCAACGGGGCCGTCCCGCCCCACGATGATATGGGCGTAGGTCATGTTGTCGTCTCCTAACGATAAGATTATTTGATCTGGGTCCAACCGTCGGGGCCGTGTGCTTCCAAGGGGCGGAAGCGGGCTTTGTAGGCCATCTTGCGGCTTTCTTCGATCCAATAGCCTAAATAGACGTGGGGCAGGCCGCGGCGTTTGGCCTCCTCAATATGCCACAGGATGATGTATTTGCCGGGGCTGTTGTCGGCCATGTCCGGATCGAAAATGCTGTAGACCAACGACAGGCCGTCATCCAGCAGGTCGGTCAGGCAGACGCCGTATAACTCGCCGTCCTCTGTCCGGAACTCAATCAACTCTGACGGCACGGGGGTGTCCTGCACCATGGCCAAATAGTCATCGAAGCTCATCCCCGCCATGCCGCCGTCGCCGTGGCGGGAGGCGACGTAGCGGTGAAACAAGGCATAATGTTCGCCCCGGCCCTTGGGCGGCAGCACGGTTGCCGTGATCGTGGCATTGCGCCGGGCGATCCGGTTCAGGCTGCGGGAGGAGGTGAAGCGTTCCACGGGCACCCGGACGGCCTGGCAGGCGTTGCAATCCTGGCAGTTGGGTTTGTAGGCAATGCCCTGGCTACGCCGGAACCCGGCGCGGGAGAGTTGGTTGTGCAATTCCGGAGCATTGCCGGCGGACGACAGGTCGGTGAACACCATCTGCTCCACCCGGCCCTCCAAATAAGGACACGCGGAGGCGCGGGAGAGAAAAAAGTAGGTCAGGGATTGCGGCGAAAACGGTTTCATAGTTGCGAATTACACTAAATTTGTTTCAGAATCCATAATACCATGGTGCAAACAAGGAAAAAGCAAGCCAAATCAACACGATCAGCGGTAATCCTCCACGGAAATAGTCAATAAATCGATAGTGACCGGGGCCCATAACCAGCAAATTCGTCTGGTAACCCATGGGTGTCGCAAAGGAACAGTTGGCCGCAAATATCACAGCATGAATAAACGCCGTCGGCTCCACCCCCAGGGCCAGGGCCGTATTGATGGCGATAGGCGTGAACAAAACGGCAGTCGCGGCGTTCGAGAGGACGTTGGTCATGACAGCGACCAGGGCAAACAGGGCGGACAGCAAAATGGCCGGCCCCAGTTCGGCAAATGTGTTGATCAAATGCTGTGCCAGATAGGCCGCACCACCCGTGGCCTGCAACGCTGTGCCCATGGCCAGGGCCGCGGCGACCAGCATGGCCACCTGCCGGTCCACGGCGCGGGCGGCCTGGCGGATGTTCAAACAGCCCACGCCGATCATTCCGACGGCGCCCATCAGGGCGGCGAGGGCAATGGGTACAATGCCGGTGGCTGCGATCGCCACGACGCCTGCGAATATTGCCAAAGCAGCCTTGGCCCGCCGGCGGGAGGGGAGTTCGTGGGTGCTCCATTCGATCAACAACACTTCGCGGCTGAAGCGCAATTCCGTCACCCGCTCACGGGGACCGAGGACGAGGAGGACATCGCCCGCTTCAAGGCGGATATCCTCCATCCGCCCGCGCATCATGCGGGACCGGCGCTGCACGCCCAAAATGACGCAACCCGTGTGATAGTGAAATCCCACCAGGCGCAGACTTCGCCCAATAACGCGGGAGGCGGGGGTGACCATCACCTCGGCCAGCATATTGTCTGCGGGCCTGCCCGTATCATCGGAAACACGTTCCCCGGTTTCCACCAGCTCCGGCGTGCGCTCCAACGCCTCTGTCAGCAGCTTGCGGGTCGCGGCAACCACCACAGTGTCGCCGGGGGCCAGGATCACGTCTTCAAAGGGGGGCAGGTGGCCTTCCTCCCCCCGCTGTATCAGGCGCACGGTGATGCCTTGCAAATGGGGGGTCATGCCCGCCACCGCCGATTGTCCCACCAGGGGGGAGCCGGGGCGCACATCGATTTGGGCGATAAACTGCTTGCCTTCGCCCGCCATCTCGCTCGCCATAGAGGCGCGCTCCGGCAACAGGCGCGGCAGGATCCAGATGACATAGGTCAGGCCCACTGCTGCCAACAGGCTGCCCGGTACGGCGAAATCGAAAAATCCTAACGGTTGCTGGCCCATACTCGTCGCGGCACCTGCCACCAGCAAATTGGTTGAGGACCCGATCAGGGTGACCATGCCGCCCAGAATGGCCGCAAAACTTAACGGCATCATCAGTCGTGATGGGCCACGGTTCAGGCGTTCTGCGATGGCCGCCATGACGGGGATAAAGATCACGACGATGGGCGTGTTGTTGATAAAGGCACTTAGGGTGGCGATGATCACCAGGGTCAGGGCCAAGGCCAAGACCGGCGCGCGCTGAAACCGCCGGCTGAACCAACGGATGCTTTCATCCAATGCGCCGGTTCGGATCAGGCCCTGCCCGACAACCATAAGGGCAAGCACGGCAATCAAAGCCGGATCGGCAAAGCCCGCCAACAGCGCCCGGGCATCCAGATTTGTGCCAGCCCCATTCCCACCTATTTCGAGGGGCGCAAAATGAAACAACAGCAACAATGATGTCAGCAAGGCAAGGGACGTTTGCTCCAGCGGGAACCTCTCTATTGCATACAGCACAATGGCGCCCGCAATCAGCGCGAACGTGGCCCACATCTGCCAGCTGGGATCTATCACCGTCATAAGGCTATCATGGCCATCGAAGGGGTGAATGTGCAAGTTTTTGGTCTAGTTTGAGTTTCGAGCGGGTTATAGTTTGAGGGACAGGATGAACAGGTAATGACCCAGGTTAGTTATGAAGATATTCGCCGGGCCCAGGCGCAAATGGCCGGGATTGTTGTTGCGACGCCGTGTGCCCATTCCCTGACTCTGTCCGAAATCACCGGGGCGAAGGTTTATCTGAAGTTTGAAAACCTGCAATTCACCGGTTCATTCAAGGACCGGGGCGCGTTGATCAAATTGCTGCAGTTGGATGAGGCGGCGCGGGCGGCGGGTGTTATCGCCAACTCTGCCGGTAATCATGCCCAGGGCGTTGCCTATCACGCCAAACGCCTGGGCGTGCCGGCAACCATTGTCATGCCTGTTGGGACGCCAAATATAAAGGTGCGCCAAACCAAGGATCTGGGTGCCGAGGTGGTTTTATCCGGTGATACGGTGGATGAAGCCGCCATCAGCGCGCAGGCGATCTGTGCGGCGCGGAAATTGACCTATATCCACCCCTACAATGATCCCGCGATCATCGCGGGGCAGGGCACCATTGCCCTGGAAATGCTGGCCGCAGCACCCGACATCGATACCTTGGTTATTCCCATCGGCGGCGGTGGGCTGATCGCAGGCAATGCCATCGCGGCCCGGGCGATCAAGCCGGAGATAGAGATCATCGGTGTTGAAAGTCAGCTCTACCCATCCGCCTATCAGGCCCGCCATGGTGAGGCGAACGATTGCGGTGGCCAGACGATTGCGGAGGGTATTGCCGTGGCCCAACCGGGCAACCTGACACTGCCGGTTATTGATGATCTGGTCAGCGACATTCTGCTGTTGTCGGAACAGGATTTTGAGCAAGCCATCGATTTGCTGATCACGATTGAGAAAACTGTGACCGAGGGGGCGGGTGCCGCAGGCTTGGCCGCCTTACTGGCCTATCCGGAACGGTTCAAGGGCCGGGTTGTCGGGTTGATCCTGTGCGGCGGCAATATTGATACCCGAATGCTGTCGTCCATCCTGATGCGCGGGCTGATCCGGACCGGGCGCGTAACCCGTATGCGGGTTGAGATTAACGACCGGCCCGGCACTTTGGCCAAGGTGGCGCAATTGGTCGGCGATGCGGGGGCAAATATCCTGGAAGTGCAGCATCAACGCAATTTCCCCGGCGTACCGGCAAAAATGGCGGAGCTGGACCTGGTCTTGGAAAGCCGGGACCGGGGGCATATTGACGAAATTATCGGGGCCTTACGAGGTGCCGGCTACAAAGTGCGGGAGTTGATTGATGCCCCAGATGCCGGATGAGCATGCTGCTTGAGGATGCGGGCTGACGGCTCGGACTAGGCCGGATTACGATTTGGCAGCCACCGCGCTGTATCGGCCACGATAATACACCAGTGGGTCGCCATCAGGGTCATGGCGCAACTCGTTTACCCGCCCGATCAAAATTATATGATCACCGCCATCGTGGGTGGCTTCAATTTTACAATCAAATGTCGCAAGGGTATCGGGGATCAGGGGATTACCCAGGCTGGATGTCTCAGCCTCTAACGTCTGGAAGAAATTCGCGCCATCAGATGCGAACCCGTTCGAGATGTGGTCCTGATCCTGTCGCAGGATATTGACGGCAAATCGGCCTGAGGCCATGAAGTGATCATAATTCGTCGCCTCCCTACCCAGGCAGAACAAGACCAGGGGTGGATCAAGGGACACCGAATTAAACGAATTCACAGTGGTGCCGACCGCCTTGCCATCTTCCGTGGTAGTAGAGATCACTGTGACGGCAGAGGCGAAGCACCCCATGGCATCGCGAAAAGCCCGTTGATCAAATTGGATATTTTCCTGGACGTTCATACTGACAGTAATGCTCCCACAAATAAGCGCTTCCGATTTAGCAAGTGCTCTACCACTGCGGCCACTCATTGCCGCTGCTTCGACCCATCACCGCTATGACGTTGCTTTGTGCGTTGATTTTAGAATGATTGTGCGGAAAATCTACGACAATTGCATCTTTCACTACGTGGGCGGGCAAATATTCCGGCGCCTACCTTGGTCTGCAAAGCACGCAGTGCTTACAAAACCTATGCAACTCACGGAAAAGCTTAACTCTATCCGAGACTTAAGGCATCTAGACTAACGCTATCTTAACCTTATTTGGCCAGCATCCAGACAGGACGAAGCAGTGTTTCGCGCTGTTGTCGCCGAGACCCTGAATTTTCTTCAGATTATTGGACGAGATATGTTTTTTATTATTGGAATAGTCGTTGTGTTTGGCTCCGTAGCGGGCGGTTATATGCCCCATGGGGACCTTAGGGTGCTGTGGCAGCCATTGGAATTCCTGATCATTTTGGGCGCGGCCATAGGTGGTTTCATCATTGCCAATCCCAAGGACGTGACCTTGGCGACGGGCAAGCATCTTGGCCGGTTGCTCAAAGCAGCCCCCTATTCAAAACAGGATTATGTGGAGCTGCTATGTCTGCAGTTTTCCCTGTTCAAGCTGGCGAAAAGTAAGGGCGCCCTGGCATTGGAAGCCCATATCGAAAACCCGGACGAGAGCGCGATTTTCTCTCTATATCCAACCTTCATGAAGAACCACGACGCCTCTGATTTCCTTTGCGATACCTTGCGCCTGATCACCATGGGCACGGAAAACCCGCATGAGTTGGAAGCCATGATGGACGAGGATATTGAAAACCGTAAGCATGAGGCCCACTCCGTCGCCCACGCAGTCACTGGTTTGGGTGAAGGTTTGCCGGCCTTTGGCATTGTTGCCGCTGTGCTGGGCGTTATCGTCACCATGGGTTCTATCTCGGAACCGCCCGAGGTTCTGGGTGGATTGATCGGTGCTGCCCTGGTGGGTACGTTTTTCGGCATTTTCATGGCCTATGGCGTAGTCAGCCCCATGGGATCCTATCTGGCCAGTTATTGTGATGCGGAATTCAAATACCTGGAATGTATGAAGGCCGGTGTTCTGGCCCACGTCCAGGGCTATGCTCCGGCAATTTCAGTTGAATTTGCGCGTAAGACCTTGGCAGGCCATGACCGGCCCAGCTTTACGGAACTGGAAGATGCGGCGTCTGAATTGGCACCAGCTTAGGGTCGGGGCGGACAGGTCAGGCAGCTAAATCATGTCGAGCGGTGAAGGCACAATAATCATCAAGAAGATCGTCAAGGGTGGCGGTGGCCACCATGGCGGTGCGTGGAAAGTGGCTTATGCGGATTTCGTGACCGCGATGATGGCCTTTTTTCTGTTGCTTTGGCTGTTGAATGTGACGACGGATGAACAAAAACATGGTGTGGCCGACTATTTTGCGCCATCTGCCGCGTCTAAGTCTACATCGGGCAGTGGCGGTCTCATGGGTGGTACGTCGATGACGACGGAGGGAGCCCGCGTTGGCACAAGCTCGCCCCCGACGGTCACGATGGAAATGACTCCACCCCGGCAACGCAAACCAGCGGAAGAAGATGAGTCCGAAGGTAAGGGTGAGGCGGGCGAAGAATCTGGTGAGATGAGCGATGAAGAGATCATGCAGCAGATGGCGGAGCGGGAACAAGAAGAGTTCGAAAAGGCCGAGGATGCTTTGCGTGAGGCAATGAAGGATTCGCCGGGCCTGTCTGACATGGCCGAGAACTTAATTATCGACAACACGCCCGAAGGGTTGCGCATTCAGCTGGTGGATGCCGAGAACACGTCCATGTTTCCCTCCGGCGGCTCCAAAATGCAGGAAAACCTGAATAAGATTCTGGAAAAAGTGGCCGATATTGTCCATCGCCTGCCGAACCAAATTGCCATTTCCGGTCATACGGACTCTGTGCCGTTCCGGCGTAGTGACGGTTACAGCAACTGGGAATTATCGTCCGAACGCGCCAATGCATCGCGCCGCGCCCTGGTCGGCTTTGGCGTGCCCATCAGCCGCATAGCCTCCGTCACCGGCAAGGCGGATACGGACCCACTTGTGCCCGAAGATCCAACTTTGCCCACCAACCGCCGGATCTCCATCGTATTGCTTCGTGAAGCAGCGATTACGCCGTCCGCGCCGCCGGGACCAATCGACAACTAACCACCCAATATCAAACCATCCGGACTTCCCGCCCTCTAATCCGAATGGCATTGAGGCAAAAGCAGCTTATCTGTCATGATAACGATGATTGATAAGGAAGGGTTTTCAGGTGCGCGCGATGTCCATAGATAAGATTGATAAAGGCCATGACCATCAGTTCTGGGCAGAAGAGGCACCAAATGCCCTTGATGCGCCGGAGCTTTATGACGGTATTCGGATCAAACGCCTGATGGCGTATGGCATTGATCTGGCGATTATTGTCTTTTTATGGCTGGCTTTGTGGGTTTTTGGCAGTTTCTTTGCCTTGATCACCTTCGGGCTGTTGTTCCCGGTTTTAAGTCTGGCAGCGTTCCTGCTGC
>JAPKBD010000313.1 GCA_028824965.1 Alphaproteobacteria bacterium
TTTCGCATGCGGTCCATAATAACACCTCATCGGCGTTATCTGGGTCAGCCCCTTTCTTTTTTCAAAAGGGGCGGCCATTCGATTGGAACCCAAAGACGCAGGATTATGCCAGCGTACAGGACGTGAATATTGGCGCGATCATCGCTTAAGATTATGGCAAGGCATTTCAGGCGGCTGAAAAAAGCGGCGTTATTCAGGTAACCCGGGTTCACAGTCTAAAACAGGCCTTTGACATGCTGTTATCAAACCGCGTTGATATGGTGATCTCCAAAGAATGGGTCGCGCGATATGCCCTGCAGTTGGATTTTGCCCCTGACCAGTTGGCCCGATTGGAATACCGGCCGGAGAATGCCGAGGCGGGCACTTACGATTATCTATTGCTGTCGAAAAAAGCGCCCAATGCACAGTACTATTTAACTGCGATAAATAGCGGCCTCAAAAAGCTTCGCGCCAGCGGCCGTTACGATGCCATTTTGCAGGCATTCAGGCGGGGTGAATTTATGTTGCCCCGGGCGGAGAAATAGATAGATCACAAATAGGATCTATTACGGATCTGCCATTTGAAAATAGATTTGCGGCCCCGCCGATAGCTTCGCATGATCAAAGCGGGATAAGTCATCACGGCGTATCATGCGCCTGATTAACGCCACATATTCTTGCCCCGTCGCCGCATAGTCCGAGATAAAGCCAGCCAGAGCATAACCGTCCAAAACCTGGCCCCGGTCCCGCATTTTGGCGCGGGCCTGACGCAGACCGCCATAGGCGGGATGACTGTTGATATTCAGCATATAGGCGACCAGGGCCTCATGCGGATTGCTGAAGGTGGCCAGGCGGGCGTCGCTCTCCAGCGCCTTCAGGCCGCTTTTATCTGTCGTCCATTGGCCGAATATGGCCTGGCCTTCCCTGGCAAAGCGCGATTGCAGCCAAGCGCTTTCAATGGCCCCTTGCACGACGACGAGAGAGGGCGGCAAAGCATCCACGCGCCGGGCAAGCCTTGCCAATTGTTTTGGGTCTATCGGTATTCGCAATGTGCCGATGCGATAGCGGCGCATTATCGCATCCAACCAGGCTTGGTCCTCATTCGACATTTTTTCCGCTGCATGGCGGGAGAGACGCAACAAACGTTCGCGCTGTCCCAGGATAATTTCGTTCGCCTGAAGGGCGGCTGACAAGGACACGCGAAAATAAACCGATTTACGTAGCGCGCTGTTTTCGCGCCAGGTTTTGCTGACCTTCTTTGGCAGGTGCGATATTCGTAAACGTGGCACGGCCTGTAATAGCCCTGGATTACGAAGAATGTCGTTGAAGCCGATCGTCGTCAGATAGGCATCCAAGGCAAGGCCGTGTTCAATTTGAACGACAATATCGCCCTCAACGGCCCGGTCCCCGCGTTGCAACAGCACAACAGTTGCAACAGAAATGGGGACAAGGATCAAAATCGCAAAGATCAGATAGTTCCGAATTGTCGCAATGTTGCCCATAGAACCTATACTCAAAACCGCTACACTAAGGCCGGCTGCACCATGATTTTGCAATGCTGGTCAGGATCGGCCAGATCATTGAATGCCTGGGCCACGCCACCCAACCCCACACGGCCGGTAATCAAGGGGGACAGATCAATACGGCCACTATCAATCATCGCCAACGATGCCGCAAATTCATCCGGTGTATAGCCCAGGACGAATTGCAAGTTCAATTCCTTGATGATGCCTTGATAGGGTTGAAATGTATCCGCCTCCATACAAACCCCGACAACGACGATGCGGGCCTGCGTTGGCGCCCCTGCCATCACCTGTTCAATAACACCCGGTACGCCGACGCATTCGAATATCACGCCAGGCTTCAAACGTTCGGGGATCGGACCCAATGGCGGTGGCGGTGGGGATATATCATTTGCCACGGCGTCGGGTAGTACCGCGCTTAGTCGCCAACTGTCGTAGGGGGACTGTTCGCCGGGATCGATCACCACATCGGCCCCCATGGCGACAGCTAGCGCGCGGCGACCTTGGGAATAATCCGCCGCCACGATCGGCCCCACGCCTTTGCCTTTCAGGGCAGCAATAACTGCCAATCCCACGGGTCCGCAGCCAATCACCAAAGGCACGGCACCCCGCTCCAAACGCGCCATTTCAACCGCATGCAGTCCCACGGCCATAGGCTCCGTCAGCGCTGCCATTTCAGGGGTCAGATTATCCGGCACCGGCAGCATCAATGCCGCCTGCAACACCATATATTCGCCGTAACCGCCGCTGTAGTCATTGGAATAACCCACAGTGCGACGCCAACCCGGCCCAAATACCGCCGGTAAGGCGCAAACCATCTGTCCGGCTTTTACATTCACCTTGTTACTGGGGGGCTCGCAATCAGGGCCGAATTCCAACACCTCGGCACAAAATTCGTGCCCCATAACAATGTCATGCGCGAAATCCATACCCTGCATAATTCGATCACCCGGCGCAGCGGTTTTTGACAGGCGCGGTCCGTGGCGCAGCATGTGCAGGTCCGAGCCGCAAATGCCACAGGCCAGAGTTTTGACGAGAACCTGGCCAGGGCCGGGTGTGGGCACCGCCATGTCATCCACGACAATTTTCTGGTCCCGCATGATAGCAGCCTGCATGGACGTGGGCATTTCTGGCGTATCTGCCTGGCTCATAACATTGATCCCAATCGAGTTCCTGTTGATACTCTGATCAGGATAGCAGAATTAGGTTGCCGATGAGCCCAATTCATTAAAAAGCCGGACTTATTATGTTATTGGCGAGAGAGGCGACTAAAAACTAAAAAGCCGACGTCAACCAAATACGCGGTCGACGTCGGCGACGGCCTCATACTAGGCCGTAAACTATAATGATACGCTATTCTTTACGCTACAAATACAAATAATACGCATAATTATGATAAAATTATTTCATATTTATTGAAAAATTTACAAACTAAATTGATAATAACAAAAAATTAGTTCTTCGTTATCGCCGTATAATTATTTTATATACTGAATTCACTTCGAAATCACTATTTATTTTCATAAATAAAATTGCTGCGACAATCCGTCGCATGGGATGGAAAAATTCCCTATAAGACAATAACTTATGTCAAGTATTTTGCCGAAGAACCTTCACTAATGAGTTCAACTCGGCGCAATTGCAAAGGGGGCAATGCGCCGAACATTCTCATCCAGGCGCAAACGATGGTTAAGGGGTGGGTGTGCTCGCTGCCCGCAATCAAGTCGTTCGCAGACCCGACAGGAAACGCCAACCTCCGTTGCCGATTGCTTGTTCTTCAGATCCATGGCCGCGCCATAAACCAGGGTTTTTGCCTGACTGATGTCGCAACCAACAGCCACGGCAAGGCGGGGTTGTTGACCGTTATGTCCGGCCAAAACAGGATCCACGGTTCGGGCAATGGTCAGAAAGGCGCTGCCATCCGGCATCCGGGCTTGTTGGGTATGCACGGTCCCCGGCGCGCCAAAAGCATCGTGAATGACCCACCTCGGACAAGTGCCCCCAAAGCGGGCAAATTGAAACCCGGCACCACTGAGCCGCTTTGAGATATTTCCGGCATTGTCCACACGAATAAAGAAGAACGGCACGCCCCGTGAACCACTCCTCTGTAGGGTGGTCAGGCGATGGCAGACTTGTTCGAAACTGACGCCAAACCGGTTCTGCAAAATTTCCAGATCATATCGCAGCTCCTTGGCGGAGGCCAAGAAGCGGTCATAGGGCATCAGCAATGCACCTGCGAAATAGCCGGCCAGGCCAATGCGGCATAGTTTTTCTGCATCAGGGGAAGACAAATTCGCTTTTGCCACCAGACGGTCCAGCAACGCCCCCTGCCCTGTAAGTGCCAATTGCACCGCCAATTGAAAATTCCGTCCCGATGGCGGCAGCATTTCCGACAGTAGGACCCGGCGACGATGAAAGTCATAACGGCGCAGGGTTTCCCCCATTATGTCCACGGGCATAATTTTGGCACCGATGTCGTGTACGTCGTGGAGATGACGTGCCAGGCCTTGGAATAGATCGCCGCTGTCCAGCTCTGCGTCCAGCCATAACGCCTCAGCAGCCGTTTCCAGCTCCGGAAAATGATTGGACTGGGATTGCTGAAAATCACGCACTTCCTCCAACGGGAAGGCCTGGGTATCCAACCCTTGCATTTTCGTTGGGTCCGCCAGACGCTCCACCAGCGCCTGAGTGTCCTCCCGCATGTTGGCGTAGGCTTTGTACAACGTCATGATGGCCTGGGTTGTTGTGGGGGAAACTTCGGCGACCTCGCGGATCTCCTGGTCCCGCACCTTTAGACCCTCAAACAGGGGGTCCGAGAGGACTTCCCGCAGCCCGGCAGCCAGGGAGGCGGCTTCGTCCTCGGCGAATTCACGCAGATCGATGGGAAAGGCCTGCCCCAGACGAAACAACAACGGCACCGTCATGGGGCGTTGGTTATGTTCGATCAAATTCAAGTAGCTGGGTGAGATTTCCAGCATCTCCGCCATCTCTGTCTGGCTAAGATTCTGTTCTTGGCGATAACGGCGTACTTTGTGGCCCAGCATGGCCTTTTTCTCAACCGGCATGTCTCATCTCCAGAGCTGCATTAGGGTTAATATTATTTACAAGTTTTACAAAAATACAACTGAAAAATTTGCAAAATTTTCCACGTGACACTTTTCTATTTGCGTTACCCGCCCCAACCCGGCATTACAGCGGCAAGGGCAATGCACCAACCATTAATCCCTTGAAAACGCTGATATAGCAAAGATTTAGTACAATTTTAGCACTAGGAGCTAAACCATGACAGAGACAATCGAACAACTCGTTTCCGCCCCCGAAGGTCGCTTTGCAAACATCCAACGCGACTATTCTGTCGAAGATGTGAAAAAACTTCGGGTGGATCTTCGTTGCTGATCCCTTGCAGCAGCGCGATGTCACCAACATCAAAGCCCGACCAGCCATTG
>JAPKBD010000314.1 GCA_028824965.1 Alphaproteobacteria bacterium
TCCCGGCGGCTATCCAGATTATCTGGCCAACCACGAACGCACCCCCGGCGTTGGATCACTGGCGGGCTGGCGTGGTGAGGACGGCAAAAGCAAAGGCGTCGGTGCCGCCAACCCGGATCAGCTGGCCCGGTATGTGGAAAACGAATGTTTCTGGCAGGACGAATTGCCGCCAGAGGCACGCTATTTCAAGCACGGCAACCGGGACTATCTGGATTATGCCGTGAAGATGGGTTTCATCGGCCATGGCGACCCCATCGTCCTGCAGCTTTATACAGAAGCCCTGCAAAAGTTTCGCCTGGCGGCCCGTGGTGTCGGTCCCCAACAGCCGCCCGAACAGCACCGCAAACGGATCGAGAAATTCTTTGATCCCCTACCCATCTGGTATCCACCATCGGCGGTGGACGGCACATCGGGGGAGGATTATCCCCTGCATGCCATCACCCAGCGCCCGGCTGCGATGTATCATTCCTGGGGCTCACAGAACGCCTGGCTGCGGCAGATCCACACCGCCAACCGTTTGTACATTTCCGAAAGCGTCGCAAAAGAACATGACATTGCCGACGACGGCTGGGTCTATTTGGAAAGCCGCCATGGCCGCATCAAGGCCCAGGTCCGAATTATGGCCGGGGTCAACGAGCGTACGGTCTGGACCTGGAACGCCATCGGCAAACGGGCCGGTGCCTGGAACCTGGAAGCGGATGCGCCGGAGGTCGAAAAGGGCTTTCTGCTGAACCATCTGATCGAGGATTTGTTGCCCGCTGACGCCGCGGGTGACCGCCTGCCCAACGCCGATCCCATAACGGGGCAAGCCGCCTGGTTTGATCTGCGGGTGCGCATCTCAAAAGCACCGGACGGCGCAGAACAAGTAACAGAGCCTGGCTTTAAGCCCCTGCCCCTGCCACCCGGCGTCAAACCGCGACCGACCATTCTTCGTTACGGCAAGAAGGGGGAGACATCGTCATGACATCGTTACCCACCACTCCATCCCCGAAGCGCCTTGGCCTGGTCATCGATTTGGATACCTGCGTCGGCTGTCATGCCTGCGCCGTAAGTTGCAAGGAATGGAACACCGGTGGCAATTACGCGCCTCTAACCGATTTGAACCCCTATGGCAAAGACGTCGACGGTGTCTGGCTGAACCGGGTGCATGGTTTTGAGGTTGAGACCGCTGACGACAATACGGGTGCTTACGGTACAAATGGCGGCCGCACGGTCTATTTCCCCCGTTCCTGTCTGCATTGCGAAGATGCGCCCTGCGTCACGGTCTGCCCGACGGGCGCGTCGTTCAAACGGGTTGAAGACGGCATCGTCCTGGTCAACGAAGACAAATGCATCGGCTGTAAATTATGTTCCTGGGCCTGCCCCTATGGCGCACGGGAGTTCGATACGGACGGCGGTGTAATGAAAAAATGCACCCTGTGTATCGACCGTATCTATAACGAAAACCTGGAAGAAGTTGACCGCCAACCGGCCTGCGTTAATGCCTGTCCGTCCAAGGCCCGGCATTTTGGGGATTTCAACGATCCCACCTCGAAAGTGTCCCAGCTGACCGCTGATCGCGGCGGTGTAGAATTAATGCCTGAAATGGGCTTGAAGCCAACCAACCGCTATCTACCGCCACGGCCCAGTGCCCAAGTGGGCGATGGTGCCGATTTGGTCGATGCGCCCGTTGGTGCCAACAGTGCAGGCGGTCCCGACGGTCCTGATACGGGCTTCCTGGGCTGGATCGATCGCGTATTGTCCCGGTAGGGTACGGACTAGGAACGAAAAATTATGCAACCAGCCTATTCCGTTATTTTCCTCACCACCGCCACCGGCGCGGGTTACGGCATGCTGGCCCTGTTAGGGGTTTTGCGCGCCACAGGCAACCTGCCCGACGACCGCGCCTTTGGCCTGTTCGCCTTGGGCCTGGCCCTGGCCCTGATCAGTGCGGGGCTGTTGGCGTCCATGGCGCATTTGGGCCGGCCGGAACGGGCCTGGCGGGCGTTGAGCCAATGGCGGTCATCCTGGTTATCCCGTGAAGGTGTGCTGGCAATCATCGGTTATGGCCCGGCTGTAGTGTTCGCTTTTGGCTGGTTGGTGCTACAGAAAAATGAGGGCCTGTGGCCCCTCGCCGGATTAGCGACCGCCGTGCTGTCCATTGCAACGGTCTATGCCACATCGATGATTTATCGTTCCCTTGCCGCCATCCCACGCTGGGATCAGCCCCTGGTGGCACCCGTCTATATGATCCTGGCCCTGGCCACCGGCGCGATCTGGCTGAACGCTGTGTTGGTCCCGTTTGTTGCCGGTCATGCTTTGATACAGGCGATCTGCTTTGCCACCCTGGCCTTGGCCTGGGTCTTAAAGATCGGCTATTGGCGCGCCATCGACAGCACGGTTGGCACCAGCACCACGGCCTCTGCCACCGGACTGGAAGGTCTGGGGCCCGTGCCACCGCAGGTTCGACCGCTGGACCCACCCCATGTACAGGATAATTATCTGCTTAAGGAAATGGGTTTTACCATCGCCCGCAAACATGCGCATAAACTGCGCCGCCTGACACATCTGCTGGCCTTTATCGTGCCCCTGGTCTTGATCGTGATCCAGGCAGCCACATCCGGCCCTGTATCGGTTTTGGCAGCAGCGTTGGCAGCCATCAGCGTCAGTTTTGGCGTGGTTCTGGAACGTTGGTTGTTCTTTGCCGAGGCTCAGCACAAGGTCATGTTGTACTACGGCGCGGATCGCGTTTAGGCCGGATTTAGTCTGTTGCCGGGTGCTGGAGGTGCCAGTTTGTGGCACTTTGAAAGGCATGGCCCGCACGTATAATATCGCTTTCCCCCAGATGCGGCCCGGTGAATTGAATTGCAATGGGCATACCCGTGTCGGCAAATCCCGCCGGCAGGGTCATCGCCGGGTGGCCGGAGAAGGCATAGGGAAAGGTGAAGCGTAAGGGGGCCAGCACGCGTTCTTTCAGGAAATTGGCGGGGCCGGCGGGGCGTTCCGCCATGACACTTTCCGTGAACGTCGTCGTGGGTGAGATCATCAGATCGATGCCCGCAAAGAGGTGGCGCAATTGTCCCGACCATAAGCGCCGCTGTTCTTCTGCCGCCGCAACATCCGCGCCTGCGATGGTTTGACCCACTTCCACATACTGGCGCAACTCTGGTCCATAATCGTCTTTGTGGATGGGAAAATAATCCCGATGCGCATGGGCAATGCCCGCATGCAATGTTATCGCCGCCGCCATCAAAGCAGCCGTGCAATCCGGCACCTTGATCTCAACAATCTCCGCCCCCTGGTCAGCCAACACCGCGATGGCCGCCTCCACCGCCGCTGTAATTGCGGGTTTTACCCGGTGGCTGTTAAAGGCGGGATCGTAGCCGATACGCAGGCCCGCGACACCCCTGGCCAGTTCGGCAGTATAGTCAGGCACCGGGGCCGATAAGGCGCTGGGGTCGCGGTCATCCACGCCGGCGATAACGGCCAACATGGCAGCGGCATCAGCCACCGTACGGGTCATGGGACCCACATGATCCAGGGTGCCGGCCAGGGCAAAAACGCCCGCCCGGCTGACCCGACCGTTGGTTGGTTTCAGGCCGACAAGACCACACAGGGCGGATGGATAACGAATGGAACAAACGGTTTCACTGCCCAAAGAAGCGAAGCAATAGCCCCCCGCTGTCGCCACGCCGGAGCCCGACGACGATGCCCCGGGCCAGTATTCATGGCCCCAGGGGTTCAGCGGCGGAGCAACGTCCGGGTGGTGCAAAGAGCATGCCCCTTCCGTCATTTTCAATTTTCCCAACAGCACAGCGCCCGCCGCATTCAGCCGCGCCATCACGGTCGCGTCCCTGTCGGGCACATTGTCCCGCAGCATTCGTGTGCCGGCCGCTGTGCGAAGCTGTGCCGTGTCGTAGAGGTCTTTCACCGCAATGGGCACGCCATGCAGGGGAGAGCGGATGTTGCCTTGAGCGATTTCCTCTGTTGCGACCTTGGCCGCGGCCATAGCCTGATCGGCAGCCACCGTTTCAAATCCACTATGGCAGCCATCCACCGCCGCGATACGGTCCAGCATGGTCCGGGTTACATCCATGGGTGAGAGGCCACCACAAGCATAGGCGGCGGCCAATTCGGTTGCTGACAGCCAGTGAATTTGATCAGTCGTCATGCTGTCACCGTTCCATGCGAAGGTGTTGTTCCAGGAATTTTTTGACCCATCTAATTGAGGCCTTCGTCGCAACCGGATTATACGTCAACACAGCGCCAGCCCAAGGGACATCGTCGCGGTCATAGTCGAAGCCGTGGGTGGCATTTTCAAGAACACGTAAATCGACCTTATCGCCCGCCGCCAATTTGCGACAGACCGCCATATGACCATACAGGAATGTGGGTTCATCCTCCCGCGTGCCCATAAGAATAAGCAAGGGCATTTGCGGGGCCTGCCTCAGAACAATACAGTTCGGATAATAGGCCACGGCGGCCGTGAATTTTGGGAATGCTGAGGCAAGCAATACCGCATCACCCCCTTGGCCCCAGCCGATTATCGCCACCTTGTTGCCGTAAATATCGTCCCGCGAACGGAGATAGCGCACGGCGCCAAGAAAATCAGCCGACCGGCTGCGGCTGGAGACGCTCAAGCCTGTGGCGGCACCACGCGGATCTAAACTGTCCACAAGAAGGGCGGCGTAGCCCCAGGCCCGCAGACGTTCGCCCCATTCCCGCTGCACCCGGTATGCGCCATACCAATCATGGGCCAGAACCACACTGGGAAAAGGCCCAGGCCCATCGGGCAGGAACAGCTGGCCGAAGATTTCCGTATGTTCCCGGCCTTGATGATCAAGCTTCCCTGCGCCGGATTTGAAGTAAACCCTCTGATCGAGAGGAATAACGTAAGGGGCTGACCCATATAACTATGATTGATTTTCTTTAACCCACTGTTTTATCGT
>JAPKBD010000315.1 GCA_028824965.1 Alphaproteobacteria bacterium
CACGAAGTTGGGCAAACCCCCTTGGCGCGGACCTTTTTGAATGAAGAGGTGGTGCTGTTCCGGGATGGGGATGGTAAAGCCAGTGCCCTGGAGGACCGCTGCTGTCATCGGGCAACGCCGTTGCGTTTGGGCGATGTGACGCCCGAGGGATTACGCTGTGGCTATCATGGTTTGGTCTTTGACGGCGGGGGCAAATGCGTGTTCATACCGGGTCAGGAGAAAATTCCACCCCAGGCCAAAGTGCGCAGTTATCCCATCATCGAAAAGCAGGAGATTGTTTGGATCTGGATGGGCGACCCGGATTTGGCGGATGAGGCCAAGTTGTACGTGGACTTTCCCTGGAATGACGACCATGAAAACTGGCCCCATCATCACGACATGTACGAAATCGAATGCAACTTCATGTTATTGGTCGATAATTTGATGGACTTGACCCATATCCCTTACATTCATCGCAATACCATCGGCGGCGGTGATCAAAAGGGCCAGGTTGATGCCACAATGGATGTGACGACGACCAAGACGGGCGTCCATTATATCCGCTGGATGGAGGGGATCGTGCCCCCACCAACCTATGTTAAGGGTGCTGGTTTTGCCGACGGTGTGCTGGTGGATCGCTGGCAGGAATTTGAATATGTCGTGCCGTCATCTGTGGTGCAATGGACCGGCGCGTTAGAGGCCGGCCGCGGTGCCAAGGAAAGCCGGGAACAAACCGGTGGCTTCAACCTACGCCTCTAACACGGTGTCACGCCAAAGACGGACACTTCATGCTATTATTTCTGGACACCTTTAAATGGCTACAAGCCCGGGGACCGGGAGGCGACGAAAACCCTGCACGAAGAAATTGCCTTTACCTTCAATGAAGATCTGGAGTTTCTGGAATCCCAACAGGCCACTATGGCGGCGACTATGGATGGCACCTTCATAAATATAAAGCACGATGTGGCCCGGCTGCCGGCGCGGCGCGCCATCGAAAAGATGATCCGCGCAGAAACGGCTGCGCAAGAAGCGGCAGAGTAGACCCATCAAGCCGCTAAACAGGCCGATCGCCATTGATGGTGACGCGGTGCATCAGGCGATGGCTGTCGCCATAATCGGCGATGGCGTAATGCTGGGTGCAGCGGTTATCCCAAAATGCGATGGAGTTTTTCTGCCAGCGAAAGCGGCAGCTGAATTCCGGGGTTTTGATATGGTCCACAAGATAGTCCAGCACCATCTTTGATTCCCTGCGCGGCACACTGCGCAGGCGTTCGGTGAAAATGGCGTTCACATACAACGCCTTACGACCCGTGACCGGATGGGTGCGCACGACGGGATGTTCAACCTCGTTCATGGTCTGGCGGGCATCCTGTATGTCGTCTTGTTTGCTTTGGTCATCTGTGTGCAATTTTTCGAAACTCGCGCCGTCAGCACTATGCACGGCCGTCATGCCGTCGAGATAACGTTTCATGGAAGGGGAGAGGGCATCGTAGGCATCGTACATATTGGCCCACATTGTATCGCCGCCGTGTTCGGGACAAATGCGCGATAGCAGGATCGAACCCAGTGGCGGTTCCTGTGCGAAGGTGACGTCGCTGTGCCATTGATTGGCAGACGAACGCGCGTCCTTCTTGCTTTCAAGGATCAGCACCTCCGGGTGATCATCCAGGTTCGGGGTAAAGGGATGGACTTGTAGGCTGCCAAAGTGGCGGGCAAAGGCGACGTGTTCGGATGGCGAAATTTCCTGGTCGCGGAAAAAGATCACCTGATGTGCCATCAACGCGTCATGGATTTCCTGAAACAGCTGATTGCCAAGGCCTTTGCTTAAATCCACACCGCTGATTTCAGCACCCAGTGCGCCGGCGATGGGCTCTGCCGTGATTTGTTCGTAGGACATGGCTGTCTGTCTCCTCGTTCGTCTTTCCCGGGCGCGACCTTCTGAATACGCTCAATGGTAAAGCTAAAGTGTCTAGGTGCAAAAACCAAGCGGAGCATTATAAGCATGCAATAATACCAAGGTGCGGCGATAATATAGTACCGCTGTTATGATGATGAAGTGTCATTAATGTGCCAATTGTTGGATTGATCAATATGAACATAACCGTCACACCCATCGCCGGTGCCATCGGGGCCGAGGTTTCCGGCGTCAATGTTGCCGATGATCTACCCGAATGTACCATTGCGGCGATCCGCCAGGCGTTGCTGGACCATTGCGTGATCTTTTTCCGCGATCAGACATTGGATGTGGATCGCCATAAAGCCTTCACGCGCCGTTTCGGTGAATTGTTCGTGCATCCAAATTTTCAGCTTGGGCCGGGCCAGGAAAATCCTGAAATTGTTTACGTGCGTCGGGAACCTGGCGATGGCCGGGTGCTGGGCCAGGGTTGGCACGCGGACACGACGATGATGGCAACACCGCCTATGGGCGCAATCCTGTATGCCATAGAGACACCGGCTGTGGGCGGGGATACCCTGTTCGCGAACCAATATCTGGCCTATGACGCCTTATCAGACGGCATGAAAGCTATGTTGGCGCCACTGCGTGCTGTCCACAATGATACCCGTATCGCCGGGCCTAATTCGGGCCTGAACGCCCAGCGTGCCAGCCAGGTGCGGGCAGATGATAATTGGCGGCCAACGGAAAACCTGCATCCTGTTGTCGGTGTGCACCCCGAAACCGGGCGCAAGCATCTGTTCCTCAATGGCATCTATGTCCACCGATTTGAAGGGATGAGCGTTGCGGAAAGCCAACCCCTGTTGGATTACCTCTATGCCCACGCGGTGCGGCCGGAATTTACCTGCCGTTTCCGTTGGCACCCCGGCTCCATCGCTTTTTGGGACAATCGATGCACCTTGCACAACGCGATCCACGATAGCCACGACACAGTCCGCCACATGCAACGCACCCAAATTTCCTGATGCCGGCGCAATGTCTGCATGAACTTCAATTGCGGCTGTCCCATTAGGAAATGCTAACGGACTGCTTTTGACCCAGGCTGTGTAAAACTATTTCCTGGCAAATTTTGCGCAAGATTGATCCGCTTCAACACCATCCGGCGCAGCAATGTTTTGCGACGACGCGACGTTCGGTTCCATTGTTGCGCGAAGGCTTTTTTCCGAGCGTTTTGACACAGCCTGGACCTTTAACGGACTATGTAGTCAGGGTGCTGTCTCGGAAAGAAGCCCTATGTTTGGTGCCAACGTATAAATATTAATCGGCTCACTTAGTCCACGAACCTCAGTCTTCCCAATCTTTTGCAGTGCCTCTTGGTTCACCAGCTTTGCGGTTGTTTCCGATACCAGCAGCGATGTCCCATATTCTTTGTTCAGGCTTTCGAGCCTTGCAGCCAAGTTCACCGGTTCGCCATAAACCGTATAACTCTGACGCCCCCCACCGCCGACATTGCCCGCGATAAGGGGGCCAGAACTGAGGCCGATGCGGATTGTCAATCTCTCGTCCGCGAAAGTTTTAGAGTTCACGATGTTCAATAAGTCAATCGCCGTATCCAGCGCGTGTTGCGCATGGTTGTCGTCTTCAATCGGTACATTGAACGTCGCGAGAATGGCATCGCCCTGAAACTGGGTTACAACCCCATTGTGCTTGCCGATAATCTCAGACGCCGCATCAAAGAACGCATTGAACGTGTCCACGATGGCTCTTGGTCCCTTGGTTTCTGTCAAACGCGTAAATCCCGCCACGTCGGTGAATAAAACGGTTGCGTGGCGTTCAACGGGATCTAGTACGCCTTCGTCATTGATCATTGACTCGGCCACAGCCTTCGGCACGACCCAAAGGCCATGCGGCGCTTCGAGACCTTCGATAAATCGCTTCATGCCAAACCTCATCCGATTCAATGAGGAATCATAACACCCATCTCGTTTTTACACAGCCTGGGTCAATGGCGGAACTGAGTCATTTCCAATTTTCGACTTGATGCTGGGTGATAAGCGGACATCGAATGAGGGGTGCCGTCTTTCCGCTTTGCGCCACAACCGAATTGTTGCGGTTTCTATTGCGCGACGCTTCGTTACCACTGGGCGGAAGCCGTCCACAGCGGCGCCAATATGGCTTACATGCCGCCGTGCAATTTAGGTTCCGCAGCTAATGATGGCCTTTTCCTATATTCCATGAACGCGCCTTTGCCTGGGAAACGGCAATTTGGCCGAGCGACATGACCTCAGGGCCAAGCTTGATGCAGTGTCAGCTTCTTCGGCCACGGATGCAGCCATCAAGAATTCGCCATTTTCGTATAATTGGATGGCCTTTTCATAGGGCGACGCAGCAGACAAAAGAAACCAAACAGCCAGCGCCGTGGTCCGCGGGAACCGACAAACCTTATTCATCGGAAAAAAGCCCTATCAATAAGAAAGGGGTCGTCGAAATGCCGTCGACCAACAAAGGCAGTGGCATGGGTGCCCCATTGGCGCATGGCGCCGGGATTGGGAATGCCCATGGGCCAAAGAAAAAAGCGTTCCCCCCGCTCCGTTCCCATTACGAGACCCTGGGGGTCGTACAGGCTCGCCAGGCCGCCGCCAGGCCGCGGCAGGCTCCGCAAGCTGTCCATCGCGGCATATGAGTATCGGGTCGACGACAGACCATCGCTCTGCATTGCGGAAAGACCGCGCAGATAGTGATCTCGGCTGCTGATGTGGAGTACCATGCGCTGTTTCGGGCCAAGGACCGGGGCGTTGGTTGGGACCAGTGTGCCCTCGTCAAATTCATCATTGGCTTGGTCTTTCAGCATTGTCGGCAACACCGGAAAAAACAAATGGTAACAGCCGCAAGGATGGATGCTGTCGTAAATTAGCGCACGTCCGTCTGCGTCGACAGTAACGCGCCATATCAATCCATCCAAACGGCCGGAGAGGAAATCCATACTGCTGCTAGGGGGGCGTTCAGAAAACCATACCAGATAGCTAATCTGCAGCAATGGGACACCATTGAATA
>JAPKBD010000316.1 GCA_028824965.1 Alphaproteobacteria bacterium
GGATAGGCCCCCATAATGGCCATCATGAACAAATCCGCCGATTGCCCGATATAGGCAAACAGCAGTGCGGAACCGGCCAGGGTCAATGCCACAGGGAAACCAAACATCAGCATGACCAGAGTGGTCCCGAACATGATCAGGCCGAGAATTTCCTCACTCATGCTGCGTTCTCATCCTGATAGTTCGGTTCAACCCGGTGCCCCGCAATGGATAACAGACTGCGTATGATCAGAGAGACCGCCTGTATGGCAAGCAGAAAACTGAAACCCCAGATCATACTCTTCAAGACAAAGAGGAACGGCATGCCGCCTGCCTCGGCTGATCGTTCCATCACGCCAAAACTGCGGGTGATATAGCCGATGCTTCTATCAAAGATGAGCCAACAAATCGGCAGAACAAAAATGACGCAGCCAACAATGTTGACCACGTCCTTGTACGTCTGCGATGCGCCTCGATAGAAAATATCGATCCGCACATGGCCGTCATGCAGCAAGGTATAGCCCGCGCCCAGCATGAAAACGATACCATGCGCCCAGACATAGCTTTCCTGCATCCAGATAAAGCCGATTGAAAAAATGTAGCGCATGATGACGATCAGTGTGACCGTCAGCACCATGAACACGGTCAGCCAGGAGACTGTGCGCCCCACATATTCGTTAATGCCATCCAGTATGCGCACCAACCAACTCAATGTATTGACCATGTATGTTCCTTAAAGGATGATCATTGTCCCCAAGATAGGCGGTTTGGGACAAATACAGATAGCGAATAATTTAATCCTATATGCACGGCAAGCTCTATCGTTATTGCAACAGCCGGTCCGGGTGCATGCTGTCGATGTGGCCCATGAAAGGTGGGTGGATGGAATAGCCCATAAGGGCCTGGATGCGTGGTGACAGGGTGCGGGTAATCTCCATTGGCACCGCCAGCATCATATTTTCCTGCTGCCGGGCCCAGGGCGCACAATATTGCAGGGTGACGGCCAGGCGATTGGCATCGGTTCGATTACCGCCGCCCCGATGCCACAGGGTGCCTGAAAATATCAGCGCCGAACCCGCCGGCATGACGGCATCCACAAACCGTGCCTCCAGGTTCTCAAGCACCGGGGCTTCATAGGCCGGGCCATTGCGGGGCAGGGCGATCTCGTGCCCAGCTGGTAAGCCATCCGGGTTTTCATCGCCCCAGGAGTGGGAGCCGGGGATCAGTTGCGTCGCACCATTGCTGGCGGTGAAATCATCAATGGCCCAGATCACGCTCATCCCCACGGGGGGACGCGGGCGGGGCAGGGGATAAAAGGAATCGTCGAAATGCACCGCCTGGGGACTCTCACCTGGATGCAAATCAATAGACAGCCCGGCCGACAGCAGATAATTCGCCTCCAGCATGGCATCCACGACCGCCAGGACTGTTGGGTTCTCCACCATATCGGCAAAGATTTTGCCCCGCGCCAGCAGGCTGTAAATCCGCTCCGTCTGATAACCTTCGAAATCATTGCGGCCCCGCATGCCGCTTTTGTGGTCAGCCAATGCCTGACGCACGGCAGCCCGGCCCGTGGCGTTCAATAATTCGGGCACGATGACAAAACCATGTTCTGCAATGCCCGCCAGGATCGATGTCGTATCGTTTGCTTGGTAAAAATGATCTTTCATGGCTAGAGTATATTTTTTAGATACATGCTTGTGAAGCTACTGCGAAGAATTGCCGCAAAGAGTTTTTGAGGGAAAAATAAATGTTGAAATTTTACTACAGCGGCGCGCCGAACCCGGTGAAAGTTGCTCTGTTTCTGGAAGAGGCCGGTTTGGATTACGAGGCAATTGCGGTCGATACCCGTGAAGGCGATCAGCACAAACCGGATTTTCTGGCCCTCAACCCCAATGCAAAGGTTCCCGTTATTGTCGACGGGGATGTCACCGTCTTCGATAGCAATGGCATTTTGTTGTATCTGGGTGAAAAAACCGGCCAGTTCATGCCGGAAGATGGTGCGGCTGCACGCGGCGAACTGCTGTCGTGGTTAATGTTCGTGGCTTCGGGCATCGGACCTTATTCAGGACAGGCTGTGCATTTTCAGCATCACGCGCCCGAGAAATTGCCCTATGCCATCAACCGCTACCGCTTTGAGGCCCAACGCCATTACGCCATTGCGGATGCCCGTTTGGCGGACCGGCCCTATATGCTGGGTGATCGCTATACCATCGTGGATATGGCCCTGTGGGGCTGGGCTCGTTTGCTGCCCGTGGTCCTGGGTGACGACGCATTGGCTGCTCTGCCGAACCTATCCCGGCTGATGAGCGAAATATCCGCCCGCCCCGCTGCAGCGCAAGCCGAGAGTTTGAAGGAACGCCATGCTTTTAAAGCCGACATGGATGATGACGCCCGCCGGAACATGTTCCCCGGTAACTACTAGGATAATTATTGATCGTCGGTACTCGCTTGTCCCTGGATACCCGTGTCAAGCACGGGCATGACAGATTGGCTGTTTTTAGCCAATAATTCTCTCCTTCCGTCATTGCCGGGCTTGACCCGGCAATCCAGGGCTGCTTGGTTCCGGCATGAACGTTTGGGCCATGTTCCGGAAACTGGGAAAGGCCGGAGAACCCGTGTGTTAAAGGGTTTGGGGATGGGCCGCCCGATTAAACCGGACACCAATGGGTCGATGCCCGGCAATCCAGAACATTAGGTTTTAGGCCATCTGGTCCTTGGTGGCGGCGAACGTTAGATCGGGCCAGTCCCGGGCTAAGTCATCCAGGTGCCAGGCGTTGCGGGCCAGCAGGACCAAATCGCCTTCGTGATCATCGGCGACGACGGCGCGTTCTTTGTCGGCAAAGCGTTTCAGGGTCGCCTCATTATCGCAGAATACCCAACGCGCCGTGTACAGGCTGGATGGTTCAAAATGCACGGGTAGCTCGTACTCCGCCGCGATCCGGTCAGCCAAAACTTCAAACTGCAAGGCCCCAACCACGCCGACAAACCAGTTCGCCCCCAGGCGCGGTTTAAAGACACTGGCAGCACCTTCTTCGGCCAATTGCTGCAAGGCCCGGCCCAGATGTTTGGCCTTCATGGGATCATCAGGCGCGACGCGATTTATCATTTCGGGGGCAAATGAGGGGATGCCCGTAAATGTCAGCTCCTCCCCCTCGGTCAAGGCATCGCCGATGTGCAGATTGCCGTGGTTCGGTAGGCCGATTATGTCGCCGGCATAGGCCTCTTCCGCCGTGCCGCGATCCTGGGCCAGAAAAAGGATGGGGTTATGCATGTTAATCTGTTTGCCGCTGCGAACATGCTTTAGCTTCATGCCTTTTTTGAAATGGCCCGAGCAGATGCGCATAAAGGCCATACGGTCCCGGTGCTTGGGGTCCATGTTGGCCTGGATCTTAAATACGAAGCCAGAGACATTGCTTTCGTCCGGCGCTACTGACCGGGTCGCACTGGGCCGGGGGCCTGGTGGCGGGGCCAGCTTGGCCAGACCTGACAGCAATTCCCGGACGCCGAAATTATTGATGGCGGAGCCGAAGAAAACCGGCGTCATGCTGCCTTCACGATAGGCGGCTGGGTCAAAATCCGGGCACAGGCCTTTCGCCATCTCCACCTCTTCACGCAAGGTGTTGGCATCATCGCTACCGAGGAATTGGTCCAGCTTGGCATCATCCAGGCCGGAACAGACCTCGCCCTGGGCATTGACGTTTTCTTCTTTCTTGTCCATCAGCACCAGTCGGTCCGAGAACAGATCGTAGCAACCCTTGAAACGCCGTCCCATGCCAATGGGCCAGCTGGCGGGTGTGACATCCAAGGCCAGGCTTTGTTCGATCTCATCCAACAGATCGAAAGAATCCCGGCTTTCCCGGTCCATCTTATTAATGAAGGTGATGATGGGCACATCGCGCAGGCGGCAAACCTCGAACAATTTGCGGGTTTGTTCCTGAATACCGCGGGCACCATCCAGCACCATAATTGCGCTGTCCACGGCCGTGAGTGTACGATAAGTGTCTTCGGAAAAATCCTGATGGCCCGGTGTGTCCAGCAGATTGAACGTGCAATCGCCATAATCAAAGGTCATGACGGATGTGGCGACGGAAATGCCCCGTTCCCGCTCCACCTTCATCCAATCGGAATGGGCCCGGCGCGCAGCGCCCTTGGCCTTCACCGCACCGGCAAGATTAATGGCGCCGCCGAACAGCAACAGCTTTTCCGTCAGGGTGGTTTTACCCGCATCCGGATGGGCGATAATAGCAAAGGTGCGTCGCCGGGCGATTTGATCGGTAATTTTGCTCATGAGGCGTCTGAAATTCGAACTGATTGCACGGTTGCGCCGTATAGCATCAAATTTCCGTCTATGATAGGTGGCCTCGGCGCGACCTGGAGAAAGGCACCTTGTTCAGGACTCGGCAATATCCAGCACCATGCGATAGCGGGATGGCTGCTCGTGCTTCGTCCATAGGGCGGGCATGTTGGTTTCGGACAGAATTTCCAGGCCTTGGCGACGATAAAAGGCAATAGCCGGGTTGTCGCTGACCACATCCAGATGCAGGGACGTGAAACCACGCCGTCGTGCCTGTTCAATAACAGCCTGAAAAAGTTCATAGCCGATGGCACAACCCCGTGTGTTACTACGCACGGCTATATTCTGCAGGTACAATGCCGTCGCAGGCACCACAGGGTGATAGTAATTCATCGCCTCCAGGCGCTTGTTGAAATCCGGTATCACCCGCTCTGTTGCCAAGGTGTCCATATGCGCGCTGGTGATATCAGCTTCTTGGGTCATCTGTTCGCTGGGCATGAATAGTGCCAGACCGAAAATTTCCACACCGTCCCGGGATGCCGCGACTATTGCCTGGCGATGGCTTAATAGCCCTGTCGGCTGCAGCCATTGATATTGCAGATCCGTGAAGCCACGGGGTTGGTTCCCGGCATAGA
>JAPKBD010000317.1 GCA_028824965.1 Alphaproteobacteria bacterium
AAAGCCGCCATGACAGAACTTGCCGCGTCGCCCAGTCCATGACCGCGACCAGATATCTAATTCACCTATTACATGGGCGGGACATCCGGCACACCCAAGATCATTTGCCCCAAGGTCTCGTAGGCCATTTCGCTGACCATCAGATGTTGCGCGGCGACGTTCATATCGCGCAGGCATTGTTGCAGAATATTTTTTTGATAGATCGCACCGCCACCCGAATAGCGGAACGCCTCCGTCACCACATCCAGGGCGACATCCGTGCAATGGGTTGCAACGGCGCGCATCTCGCCATGCAGGCGATTGGATGGGTTGCCGGTGGCACATGCCGCCTGATAGGCCGCATCGTTGATCTCGATAGCAAGGTTACGGGCCGCGCGAAGGCGCAATTCGCCCCGGCCCAACATTTGTTGTATGGCAGGTCTGGCGCCCAGGCTGGCCTTGCTGCTTGAATAGCCGCGCGCTTTCGCTGCTTCCCGTTCGACAAAGCTGTCCAGGGCGCGCCGGCCAACGCCGATGGCAAAGCCCGCATGCTCATTGGCGACGAAGCCCGGCAGGCCAATAGTATAGAGCGGCCCGCCGCGCATGTGCTCACCATCATCGCGCAGCCAGCTGAAGGCCTCCGCTATGAACAGATTGTCGACGGAGAAGTCACAACTACCTGTGCCCTTTAGACCGGCGACCTGCCAATTGTCGTGGATCTGCGCCGAGGCGGTGGGAAAGGCCATCATGCGATGTTCGACCGCTTCGCCGCGCATAACTGTAGCGCCCGCCGCGATCCATTCGGAATGACGGACACCGCTGCCGAACGGCCAACGCCCGGTCAAACGATAGCCGCCATCAACGACTTCCACTTTGCCAATCGGCATGGCGACGGCAGCACAACGGGGAATGCGCCCGTCGGGAAACATTTGTTCAATCGCCTCATCAGTTAGAAAGGCACCGGGCATCGCGACAGAGGTGGAACCAACCATGGCGCACCAGCCCGCAGCCGGATTGGCATATGACAATGCCTCGATCACCACCAACTGTGTCGTCGGGTCCGCCTCCACTCCGCCCAGCGCCCGCGGTAGCTTCAGGCGAAACATCCCCGCCGTCTCCAATATTTCCACCGATTTCGCCGTCAGCGTGCCGTTGCCCTCGTCATCTTGTGTCCGTGCGGTCAGCTCCTCAGAAATTTCAGCGACCGTGTCGAGCAGACGTTGCCGGGTTTCGGTGTGATCTATAGTCGATGTGTCGTCCATAAGGGGCTCCAAAGCTATGATGTTTAAGCGTCAACGGCTCCGATAGTCTCGTACCTAAAAGTTGAGGTCCGACATGCTTGATGATAGATGAACTATTGCGGAATTATCGAGAGATTGGAAGGCTGCTAGCGCAGTCAAGATCTAGTTCGTCGGCCCGAACAATGCGTTGATATCTCTTGCGCTGTGCAGAACTCGCACGACTTCAATGCCGTCTTCGATTATTCGACAAAGATGATGTATCTGCCATGTGGTATGCTGCGGATACTTTGGCCGAACTCTGGTCGATCCCGGCCGACACTTGATAGCGTGGCGGCATTGTGACAATGGACGACAATTTCATCGGTGAAGGATTTGGCTCTTTCCGCATTCTCGCGTGCAATAAAGTATGCGATATCTTCCAAATCCGTTTTTGGCAATCGGTGTGAAGAGTGCTCGCTTCATATGACTGGATTAGCGGAATTCTCTTCTTCCAGCCGTGCGCGAACCCGTAGCATGATCTCGTCGGCTGTGACCTCCCGTGCTTCGCCGCGGTCAGCTTGATCAATACCTGCTTGGACATCCGCGCGCAGGGCTTCCAATTTCGCGGCCTCTTCCGTCAGCCAGTCGTGGCTACGGGCAATGGCAGCCTCCTTGGACGAGAATAGACCAGCCTTAATCAGCCGCTCGATTGCAGCTTCTTGTTCTGATGTCAGTGGGACGTTCATGCCATATTGTTCCGCATTTGTTCATAAAATGCAAGTCAGTTGGGGCACAGAGGGTCGCCATCATTGCCGCTAGCTCGCTGCTTTGCCATACTCCGCTCATGAATGAAAAAATAGAATTTGACGTTGTCGTCGTCGGCACGGGTGCGGCGGGGTTGAGTGCGGCGCTGGCGGCGTCTGTGCATGGGGCCAGGACCTTGGTGTTGGAAAAGGCGCCTGTTATTGGCGGCACCACGGCGATGTCGGGGGGCTGTATCTGGATCCCGGGGCATCATTATATGGCAGCGCAAGGACTGGAGGACAGTCGAGATGCGGCGTTGGCCTATATCCGTGCCGTCTCTCCCGACGGTTGGCACAATACGGAGGAGCCTTTGTGGGCCGCCTTTGTCGATCATGCGCCACAGATGCTGAAATTTGTTGAGGCACACAGCCCAACGCGGTTCAATCCCAATCGCGATGTCGACCCCTATGCAGAGCTGCCGGGCGGCATGGCCTATGGCCGCAATATTTCCCCCGCGCCCATTCGCATTGGGCAGCTGGGTGCCTGGGCCGATAAAATACGCAAACCAACGACGGATGTGCGTATTTCTTATGAAGAGGTCATCGACACGTCATTTTTTGCCAATCCAAAACGGCACATGCCCCGGCTGTTACCGCGTTTGATTTGGCGCAAGTTGACGGGCAGGCATCCACGGGGCCGCGCGCTGACCATTGGCCTTCTGAAAGGGTGCCTCGATAACGGTGTGGAGGTCTGGTCGGAAACGGCGGCGCAGCGGCTGTTGATGGAGGATGGCCGGGTCACGGGCCTGGAAGTAGATCGTGCCGGCGAGAGGGTTGCAATTGCGGCAACCCAGGGCGTCATTCTGGCCAGTGGTGGGTTCGACTGGAACAAGGAGATGATGGCGGAACATTTTCCAGGGCCCGTGGAATGGACCGCATCGCCCCGCACCAATACAGGCGACGGCCATCGCATGGCGGCAGAGGTTGGCGCGCGCCTGGATCATATGGATCAGGCCCTGGTTATGGGCGTCACGCCTGTGCAGTACGAGGGCCATATACATGGCCAACCGGCGGCGGATTACTTCCTGCCCCATGCCATGATCGTCAACCGCCATGGCCGCCGCTTTGTGAATGAGAAGCAGATGAATATCGGCCTGGCCTTCGCCGAAATGGACCTGGATACCGGCACGCCTGCGCACCTGCCCGCCTGGCGCATCTATGACAGCCAGTTTGCCAAAAAGTATCCCCACGCCATGCCGAGCAAATCTGTGCCCGATAATTATTTTGAAGCAGGGACATTGGAAGAACTCGCCCGCAAGATAGGCGTTGATCCGGATGGTTTGGCTGCGACGGGACGGCGATTTAGCGATTTCGCCCGTGCCGGTGTGGATGATGATTTCGAACGTGGGGCCAGTATCTGGGACCAGAACCGGGGCGGCGACCCTGACCACAAACCCAACCCCACCCTGGGCACGATAGAGCAGGCACCGTTCTATGCCATGCCGTTCAAGGCCAGCTTCCTGGCCACCAAGGGCGGTGCGCGCACCAACGCACGGGCCGAGGTTCTGAACCAGGAGGGGGAGATGATCGGCGGGCTGTATGCCGCCGGCAATGTCATGGCAAACTCGTTCGGCTCAAAAGGCGTAGGTGCGGGCACCACATTGGGGCCTTGTCTGACGTGGGGCTATATCGCCGCCCTGAACGCTGTAGGGGTGCCCGGGGCAGCCGAGTGAAGGCGTCTGCCGACACGTTTGATTACATCATCGTAGGTGCGGGTTCGGCGGGTTGCGTTCTGGCCCATCGGTTAAGTGCGGACCCAAAGATCAAGGTTTTGCTGCTGGAATATGGCGGTGATGATCGCAGCATGTTCATCCAGATGCCCACCGCGCTATCCATCCCCATGAATAGTGCCAAATATAATTGGGGTTTTGAAAGCCTGGCAGAACCCGGCCTTGATGGTCGGCGGTTGGATTGTCCCCGTGGCAAGGTTTTGGGCGGGTCGTCCTCTATCAACGGTATGGTTTATGTGCGCGGTTGCGCCGGCGATTTTGATGAATGGGAGGATCTGGGGGCGACAGGTTGGGCCTATCGGGATTGCCTGCCGTATTTCCGTCGGGCCGAAACCTGCGACTATGGCGAAGATGCCTATAGGGGTGGTGGGGGGCCGGTCCATACCTGCAACGGTAATGGCATGGCGAACCCACTGTACCAGGCCTTTATCGATGCGGGCGGGCAGGCGGGCTATCCCCAAACCGATGATTATAATGGTTATCAGCAGGAAGGTTTTGGCCGCATGGATATGACCGTGCGGGATGGCGTGCGGGGCAGTGCCGCCAATGCCTATCTAAAACCCATCCGCCATCGCCCCAATTTGCACGTTGAGACCCACGCGTTGAGCCAGCATGTACTGTTGGAGGGTAAGCGCGCCGTCGGCGTCACCTATGACAAGCGTGGTGTGCGCAAAATGGCCCGTGCGAGCGGTGAAGTTATTCTGGCTGCCGGTGCCATTGGTTCCCCCCATCTGCTGCAACTTTCCGGCATTGGCCCCGGCGAAGCGTTGGCAAAGGCGGGCATAAAGCAGGTGCACGAGCTGCCCGGCGTTGGCGCGAACCTACAGGATCATTTGGAGGTCTATTTCCAGTTCAAATGCCAACAACCCATCACCCTGAATGGGCGGTTGGGCCTGGCGAGCAAGTTTTTGATTGGGGCAAAGTGGTGGCTGTTCAAATCGGGCCTGGGTGCGACCAATCATTTCGAATCCTGCGCCTTTATCCGCTCCCGCGCCGGTCTTCAATGGCCCGATATTCAGTATCATTTCCTGCCCGCCGCTATGCGCTATGACGGTCGGGCCGCCTTTGATGGCCATGGCTTTCAAGTTCACGTGGGTCCGAATAAACCGCAAGCTCGTGGCTGGTTGGCAGCCTGTTCGTCCAATGCCGGGGATAAACCGGATATC
>JAPKBD010000318.1 GCA_028824965.1 Alphaproteobacteria bacterium
TTAAATGTTAGCGACCAACACCGTGCGCGGCATTGGCTTTATGTGCCTGGCCGTTATGCTATTTCCGTTCCTGAATGCGATCGTAAAGTATCTCGGCGCAGACTACGCCATGACTCAGGTCATCTGGCTACGATATTTGGGCCATTTTGCGCTGATGCTGATCATATTTCTGCCCTTTCATGGCCGGGCGTTGTTTCGCACCAAGAACCTGGGCGCACAGGTGATCCGCTCGCTGCTACTACTCGGCTCAACCTCGTGCTATTTCATGGCCTTGACGTATTTACCGCTGACCACGGCGGCCTCGATCTCGTTCACCTCGCCCCTTATCGTAACCGCATTATCTGTGCCGTTTTTGG
This sequence comes from Alphaproteobacteria bacterium, assembly GCA_028824965.1. Lineage (GTDB taxonomy): Bacteria > Pseudomonadota > Alphaproteobacteria. The sequence continues at coordinate 357 of JAPKBD010000318.1, forward strand.
GCGAAAAAGTGGGGCCGCGTCGGTGGGCAGCCATTTGCGTGGGCTTCATTGGTGCCATGATCATCATTCGCCCCGGTGGGGCCGATTTTCATGGGGTTGAATTGCTGGTGGTCTGCAGCGCGACGTTTTATTCATTCTTTCAGGTCCTCACCCGAAAACTTGCAGGCCAGGACAGCCCCGCCACAACGATCATTTACACAGCCGTTTTTGGCGGTCTCATAACTTCCTTCATTGGGCCGTTCTATTGGGTAACGCCAGTGGTGCAGTTTGATTGGGTGTTGTTCGCTGCCATGGGTCTGTTTGGCGGCTTGGGCCACTTGTTCGTCGTCAAAGCATTCCAATGGGCTGAAGTTTCCGCCGTCTCTCCCTTCGCCTATGGCCAGCTGGTGGGCGCTGTGATCCTGGGCTTTTTCATCTTTGGCGAATTTCCTGACATGTGGACCTGGGTTGGCAGCGCTATCATCGTCTCCTGCGGGGCCTACATCACCTACCGGGAGACCATTTTGGGGCGGGCTGGTAAAGCTTAGTTCGGGGTATTATAAACAGTTCAAGTTACCCAACTTTGGAAGAGAGTACAGAACGTGGATATTGAGTATACAGCCGAAGAACTGGCCTTTCGCGATGAAGTCCGCGCCTTTATCGACGTGGAGCACACGGCGGAAATTCGTTCTAAAACCACTAAATCCATGACCGGGTATATTCACAAGGAAGACCACATTGCCTGGCAAAAAGCGCTGTATAAACAGGGCTGGATCGCGCCGAACTGGCCGGTGGAACACGGCGGTCCCGGCTGGTCAGCAACGCAAAAGTATATCTATGATACCGAAATGCTGCGCGCAGGCACTTTGCGCCCCTTAGCATTCGGTCTGAAAATGGTCGCACCTGTGTTGATGGAATTCGGCACGGAAGAACAAAAACAGAAATACCTGCCCGATATCCTGCAAACGAACGTGTGGTGGTGCCAGGGATATTCTGAACCCGGTTCCGGCTCCGACCTCGCCTCATTGCAATGCCGCGCTATACCCGATGGCGATGACTACATCGTCAATGGCTCCAAAATCTGGACCACACAGGCGCAACAGGCAGACATGATTTTCTGCCTGGTCCGTACCTCGACCGAAGGTAAGCGTCAGGAAGGTATTTCCTTTCTGCTGATCGACATGAACACCCCCGGTATTACGGTGGAGCCGATTGTACTGATTGATCAAACCCCGGCACCGGAGCAGGAGGTCAACCAGGTCTTCTTCGCAGACGTTCGCGTACCCCAGGCCAATCGCGTGGGCGAGGAAAATAACGGTTGGACCATCGCCAAGTATCTGTTGGAGTTTGAGCGCGGCAACGCCTATGCGGGCGGCCTGCACGGTAACCTGGCACGTGTCCGCACGATTGCTGAGCTGGAGCGTGCTGATGGTGGCCGTCTGATTGACGATCCGGCATTCTCAACCAAGCTGGCAGCATTGGAAGTACAGGCCAGGGCGGTGGAATTCACCGAGCTGCGTACCCTAAGCGCGCTAAGTGCGGGCCAAAGGGTCGGTGCCTCTTCCTCAATTCTGAAATGCCAGGGTTCTTCCATGACCCAGGATGTGGGTGAATTGGCGGTAGAGGCTGCAGCCTATTACGCCAATCCATTTGATCAATCCGTGCTGGATTACGGCGCCAATATTCCGCCCATCGGGCCGGATTACACCATGGCCGCCGCGGGGCGTTATTTCAATCAGCGCAAAGCCACGATCTATGGCGGCTCCAACGAAGTGCAGCACGAAATCGTCGCCAAACATATTCTGGGCATGTAGCCTCAGTGATTACGGGGGGATTACGGAGGGATTATGGGGGACAGTTTTTTATGACCGTCTATTTACACGCCTTACCAAAACGGCGCCTGGGCGCGAAGGCTCTCGCCCCCTGGGCTGATATCCGCAGCCCCATCGCCACTGATGCCATGAACAAGGCGAACGCCCTGGATGCGGCCATTCGACCTATCAAGCCTGGTTATCTGATGCTGGGCCAAGCCCTGACCGTGCGCGCCATGGCGGGCGATATTACGCCCTTGCTCCACGCCTTGTCGGTGGCCCAGGCTGGCGACGTTTTGATGGTGGATGCGGGTGGCTATGTGGATAACGCAGTTTTGGGGGGCAATATGACGACGGAGGCTATGCGCCTTGGTCTCGCCGGCCTGGTCATTGATGGCGCCATTCGGGATGTGGTGGAAATCCGCGACCATGGCATCCCCTGTTTCACGCGCGCGATAACGCCTGCTGGCCCGAATTTCAGTTACATCGGCGATGTCGGTGCGCCCATATCCTGTGGCGGGATTCAGGTCAAAACCGGTGACCTGGTGATCGGCGATGATGATGGCATTACTGTCGTGCCAAAGGCGCGTATGGTGGAGGTATTGGCCGCATGCCAGAAAACATTAATGGCTGAGACCGAATGGCTCCGCCGCATAAAGTCGGGCGAAACATTCTCTCAAATTCTAGATCTGACGCCCATGGAACCTGCTACCTGAGCATCCGGCGTCGTCGCATCTACCTAATGATTATGCCGCCGTACCATGCATTGCTGGAAAGCGCAGGGAAACAGTGGTGCCCTGACCTGTCATCCTTTCAATTTCCAACGACCCACTATGCATTGCCATCATCTTGTCGACCAGGGGCAGGCCCAGGCCCGTACCACCTGCGTTGATGCCGCTTTCCGTCTGTTCGAACGGTGCGATGGCTTTTGGGATTTCCTCAGGCGCCATGCCCATGCCCGTATCACTTACTGTGATTTCGAATTCGTTATTGTCAGTTATCATGGTGGAAATCGTGACAAAGCTGTCTTCGGATGAAAATTTAACAGCGTTGGACAATAAATTCACCAGTATTTGTCGCAACATGCGCCGATCCACGTGTAGAACCGATCCTATTTGGGCGTGTTTATGGTTTAGTTGAATGTTCCGTTTGTCCGCCTGTTCCCGGACAAAGGGTAGGCTGTCGATAATCAGATCATCGACATTGACATCTTCGGGAAAGATTTCCAGTTTTCCGGCCTCGATCTTCGAGAGATCAAGAAAGTCGTTGATCAACGACAATAAATGCCCACCTGATGAAGAAATATCGCTCAGATACTCCTTTTGTTTGCCGCGCAACTCTCCCGTCAAGCCCGCCAACATAGCGTCGGAGAACCCGATAACGGCGTTCAACGGCGTGCGGAGTTCATGGCTCATATTAGCCAGAAATTCTGATTTTGCTCTGTTCGCCATCTCGGCTGCATTCTGCGCCTGTTTCAATTCCACTTCGGACTGCTTGATATCCGTCATATCGAAGGCTTGGTTGAAAAAACCCAATACGTCGCCGGCTTCATTGCAGTGGGGCAAATGATGCACATCGATGGTTCTGATCTTGCCGTCAGGATATGTCAAAACCCGCTCAAAACGCACCGGCTCGCCTCGCAAAGCTGCGTCAATATAAGGCCTGGCACCATCATAATTGTCACCGAGCATCTTTCTCAGATGAAAACCGATCACGTCTTCCCGTTCGATTTGATACCATTCGGTTCCGGTTTGATTAGTGAAGCGTAAAATCTGCTCATGATCGACGTAAGTGATGAAAGCGGGGACGTTGTCACTGATCAGGCGCATCCGGCTTTCGCTGTCCCGCAACGCATCCACCAGATTGTCACGCTCACGTGCCGCACGGTAACGGCGGCGCCCTGTCACTTCCCGCTGCCATCTGGCAACAATTCCCACCAACGTCAGGCACACGATCAGGGTGCCAAGGGCCAGCTTTTCGTCGACGCCGAATTTCTGAAAGAAAGTGATCTGGAGTACGCTAATTATGGCCATTACGCCCATCAGCCAACAGGCGTATATAAAGCGTGTCGGCAACAGAATATGGCCGATGGTTATAATCGTCAGATTGCGCCCCAGCAGTGCCAGCTTCTCCGGGTCTGCGATGTCCTGCAACAAAAAAGTTTGTAGGACGACCATGCTAATGAATGCCGACAGAACGTAATCCAGTTTTTTGTAGTCAACTTTGCGCAATGTCATGACAAACAAGACCATGGCCAGACTAAGTTGGATGACGCGATAGGCCTGAAAAAACAATGACGGGGTAGAATTCTGCAAGCCCGTAATTAGGCTGAATGCGATCGCGAGAAACAAAACCATGGCGCACAGGACCAGCACCAGATTTCGCTGGGAACCAGCCTCCGCTATACGGAAGACTCGTTCCATGGCAGCACTCTCGAATTCGGCAGTAAAAAACCTGATTCTGTCGGCTTCAGCGCGCGATCCGTTATGCCGCCTATCGTTTGCCCTCAAATCGGCCATGTCGCCGCGATTGCTCCAAGTGCTCAGTTTCAGTCGTCTCGTCCAGACGATTATTTTATGCATTATCCCCAAAGATATCGTTAAGGTCGACAAGAAAGGCCCGATAACACTGTGGTTGCTAAAACCCGTCCTGCATATGTAATTACAGGGGTGTTGTCGCCGCCCATTAGGTCTCCAGCGTGAAGAATATTCTTGCGCCTTTGC
>JAPKBD010000319.1 GCA_028824965.1 Alphaproteobacteria bacterium
TGGAATGTCCACAGATGTCATGCAACAGGCGTTCGAGCCGTTTTTCACGACCAAGGACGTCGGCAAGGGAAGCGGCCTTGGCCTCTCTATGATCTATGGATTTGTGCGGCAGTCTAAAGGCCATGTCCGTATCCACAGTGAACTCGGTAAAGGCACGGCCATGTCGATGTGTTTACCGCGGTCCAGCACATTTTCGGTCGGCAAGGCCGCCGCAGACGGTACGCCTGCCCTTAGCACTGCGGCGCGGGGCGAAAGCATTCTGGTTGTTGAGGACGATGCTGAAGTACGCGCGGTTACCGTCAACTTCCTGGACGAGCTGGGCTACGAGATTTATGAAGCCGCCACCGCCGAAGTGGCGCTGGAGATCTTTCAACGGAACCCAAAAATCAACATGCTACTTGCCGATATTATCCTGCCCGGCGGCATGGATGGCCGCCAACTGGCGGACAGGGCATGTGAACTATTTCCGGATCTGAAAATCTTATACATGTCGGGCTATACCAAGGATGCGATGATCCATTTTGACCGCCTGGATGACGGCGTGCAATTGCTGGTCAAACCCTTTGCCAAGGCGGACCTGGCCATGAAAGTCCGACAGATCCTGGACGATTTGATCTAACAAAATTTTGTTTCCTATGATGCCAGCGGCCCTCGGATCAATTTACCCGGCGTGGCACCTGTAGGTTCGTTGTCGCGCAGCAGGACCTGGCCGTTGACGACGGTGGCGCGGATGCCGTTGGCTGTTTGCTTCAGACGCTTGGCGGATGCGGGCAGATCGGTGACAACTTCGGGCATGCGCGCACCAATAGTGGCGGGATCAAAGACCACTAAATCTGCCGCCATGCCTTCGCGAATGAGGCCGCGATCATGAAAGCCCCAATGTGTTGCCGTATCATAGGTCACCAGACGGACCGCTTCTTCCAACGTAAAGGCCTGTTTCTCCCGCACCCAATGAGAGAACAAATGTGTTTGGAGGGAGCTGTCCATGATCTGGCTGACATGGGCACCTGAATCAGAAAAGGTCACCACGGAACGGGGATGCTTCATCATCTCCAAAGCTTGATCCTGGTCCTCGTTGGCGACGGGCTGGCGGAAAAACACTTTCATATCGCTTTCAACGCCCAAATCGATCATCGCCTCCACAGGTGATACGCCCCGTTGCAGGGCCACATCCGCCATTGAGGGGTGGGGACCTTCAACAGTGTCCATGTGAAACAGCCAATCCCAATCCGGCGGGCGGACTTCTGTGCCAATGGCTTTGGGCCCCTCATGAGGGCGGTTAGCAATTTCGATCAGTTTCGCCTTGGTCTCTGGGTTCTGAAAGGCTGCCTTTTGTTCGTTTAGGGGCAGGGCGCGGATATCCTGCCACAATTCCCGTTTATCAAAGGGCATGGTGGTGCCATAGGACAGCAACACGTTCAGGGCCCGGCTGTGGACTTGCACGAACAGGCGTCCGCCTTCTTCCGCTGCCTTGTTGACGACATCGAACCAGGGCCGCCAGGCACCGGGTTTCTTGCGGGTGGAAAACATTCCGAACGTAATCGGCCGCCCGGTTTCCACTGATAGATCCTTCAGACCATTGAAATAGATCTCGGCCCGGTCATGAACTTCACCCGTCGGCTCCCCCGCCATTTCCAATATGCCCGCATTGATGTCCCCCATGGCACGCACCATGGTCGCCAGTTCATTCCAATCCGCAGCGCGGGAGGCGACGGGCCGATTGTCGGAGGTTTCGTGGTTCATACTGCGGGAGGAGGAAAAGCCGATGGCACCGGCCTGCACCGCCTCCTTCACCATATGAGCCATTTTTGCCAACTCGTCTTCGCTGGCAGCTTCGGCAAAGGCGCGCTCCCCCATCACATAGGTGCGCAGGGCGGAATGGCCCATATAGCCGGCGTAATTGATGCCCTTGGGCAGGGTGTCCAGGACGTCCAGATACTCTGGGAACGTCTCCCAGTTCCAATCGATGCCTGCCAGCATGGCATCGCGGGATATATCCTCAGCCCGTTCCAGATTGCGAAAGACCAAATCAGCCTCCGCCTTCCGGCACGGTGCCAGGGTAAATCCGCAGTTGCCCATCACAACAGACGTCACCCCATGATAGGAGGAACAGCTGCCCAACGGGTCCCAGAATATCTGCGCGTCCATATGCGTATGACCATCGACAAAACCGGGGCTGACCACATGCCCCTCCGCATCAATGCTTTCGCCCGGGCCGTTCGGTATGCGCCCGATATGGGCAATTTTGCCGTCCTTGACGCCTACGTCGGCGCGGTAACGGGGCATGCCCGAACCATCGACAACCATTCCATTGCGCACGACTAAATCATATGTCACGAATATCTCTCCCTAATCCATTGGCCCCATTATGACCCAGGATATCCGGTTTCGGTAGGGTATCGGCAAAACACTTTGTTTGTGTGGAGAAATCTATGTCAAAGCCCGTGCCAAACCATGCCGCCGTTGTCATTGTTGGCGGCGGTGTTATCGGCTGTTCCATTGCCTATCACCTGACTATGTTGGGTATCGCGGATGTGTTGGTGTTGGAGCGCAAACAACTGTCATCGGGAAACCACGTGGCATGCAGCGGGCCTTGTGGGGCAGTTGCGGGCGACAAAAAACCTGACCCAGCTGGCGAAATATTCTGCAGAACTTTATGCCGGGTTGGAGGCTGCGACGGGGCAGGCCACAGGCTTCAAACAAAACGGCTCCATATCCCTGGCCACGGATAAGGAGCGGATGGAGGAGCTGCGCCGGGGTGCCTCCATGGCGCGGGTGTTCGGGTTGGCGGTGGAGGAAGTTAATCGCAGCGATATTCTTCGCATGCATCCCCTGCTGAATGTGGATGATGTGGTGGGCGGGGTGTTCCTGCCCGAGGATGGCCAGATCAATCCATCGGGCTTGACCCAGGCCCTGGCCAAGGGCGCACGGGCGGGCGGTGCGACGATCCTGGAAAACACCAAAGTCACCGATATCTCAACGAAAAATGGCAAGGTCATGGGCGTCGATATCGAAGGCGGCCATATCAGCGCCGATGTCGTGGTCAACTGCACGGGTATGTGGGGGCGTTCGGTCGGTGCTTTCACAAAGACCCTGGTCCCCTTGCATGCCTGCGAACATTTCTACGTGGTGACCGATCCGATTGAGGGCGTCACCCCGGATTTGCCTGTGCTTCGGGACCCGGATAACTACGCTTATTTTAAGGAAGACGCGGGCAAGATCCTGCTTGGCGCGTTTGAGCCCCAGGCCAAGCCGTGGGGTATGGACGGCATACGGGAGGATTTTTGCTTCGATGAGCTGCCCAGCGATATGGATCATTTCATGCCGGTGCTGGAACGCGCCCTGAACCGTATGCCGCCGCTACAGGAGGCGGGGATCAGGACCTGGTTCTGCGGCCCTGAAAGTTTCACACCCGACAATCGTTATCACCTGGGCGAGGTGCCTGAAATCGCCGGGCTGTTTGTTGCCTGCGGCTTTAATTCCATCGGCATTCAATCGGCGGGCGGCGTCGGCAAGGTTATGGCGGAATGGATCCGCGATGGCTATGCGCCCATGGATTTGTGGGATGTGGATATTCGCCGCACCTTGCCCCATCAAAGCAATCCGCGATTTCTGCGGGAACGGGTCAGCGAGGCTCTGGGGCTGTTATACGCACCCCATTGGCCGTTCTTTCAATACCGCACGGCCCGCGGTGTTCGGAAGTCACCCTTGCATGACCGCCTGGTGGCTGCTGGTGCAGCTTTTGGTGAGGCAGCGGGGTGGGAGCGGGCAAATTGGTATGCGCCGGGGCAAACCGACCCGCTATACGAATACAGCTTTGGCCGGCAGAACTGGTTCGAACATTCGGCAGCGGAACATCGGGCGACACGGGCTGGTGTGGCTTTGTTCGATCAAACGTCATTTGCAAAGTTTCAACTATCGGGCCGGGATGCCTTATCCGTGCTGAACCAGGTTTGTGCGAACGAGGTTGATGTTGATCCCGGGCGCACGGTCTATACCCAATGGCTGAATGAACGCGGCGGGATAGAAGCTGATCTGACGGTGACCCGTGTAGAGGCGGATGAGTTTTTGATCGTCACCTCAGCAACCAGCCAGGTGCGGGATTTCCATTGGCTTAAATCCCATATACTTGGCGATGCACATGCCCATCTAACTGATCTGACCTCGGCCCAGGCCGTCATATCCATCATGGGGCCGAAGGCCCGCGATCTTTTGGCCAGCCTGACCGACGCCGATGTTAGCAATGAGGCATTTCCGTTTGGGACATCGCAATTGATTAATATCGCCTATGCCACTGTTCGGGCAACGCGATTGACCTATGTCGGTGAACTGGGGTGGGAGCTGTATATCCCGGTGGATTTTGTCCAGGGTGTCTATGATGAAATTGTCAGAGCGGGCGCTGAATTCGGCCTGGTTCATGCGGGTTATCACGCCATGGATTCCCTGCGCATTGAAAAGGCCTATCGTCATTGGGGCCACGATATCACGGACGAAGATACCCCGCTTGAGGCCGGCCTGGGCTTTGCCCTTGCCTGGGACAAGCCGGGCGGCTTTATTGGCCGGGATGCGCTGTTGGCTCAGCGGGAGGCGGGGTTGCGCCGGCGTATGGTGCAATTCATCCTCGATGATCCGGACAAACTGCTGTATCACAACGAACCGATCTGGCGGGACGGCGTCATTGTGGGCTATTTACGGTCCGGCAATTACGGCCATAGCTTGGGTGCTGCCATCGGCCTTGGTTACGTTCAGGACCCAGCCGGCGGCGTCGTCGATGCCGCATTTGTGAAAGATGGCCGCTATGAGATTGAGGTTGCTTGCGAAAGGATCGAAGCTGTCGCATCTCTACGCCCGCTGTATGATCCGAAAAG
>JAPKBD010000320.1 GCA_028824965.1 Alphaproteobacteria bacterium
ACAGCCACACTAACGGGCAGTTCTTAACAATAGGTTACTTTGTAATATTTTTATTTCTTATTATAACCTTTTTCTTATACTCTTTACACACCAACACATAACCTTGGTATAGGGTGACTGCATTTAGTAGTTAGCCTGCCTATTCCCACTGCACGTCACATCATAATTCATTGTCGTCATTCCACCTTTGGCCGGGGCGTGGCATAGTGTCGTCATGAATGATAAATCCAGCGATCACAATCCGGCGGACAAACCCGCAACCAATTCGCGCGGCCATCTCTATCTGGTCGATGGGTCGGCCTATATCTTCCGCGCCTATCATGCCCTGCCGCCCCTGACACGGAAAAGCGATGGTCTGCCTATCGGGGCTGTATCCGGTTTTTGCAATATGCTGTCAAAACTAGTGGATGATGTTCGTGATGCGGGCGATGCGGATTATTTCGCTGTGATCTTTGATGCCGCGCGGAAGACATTTCGCAATGACATCTATCCCGAATATAAGGCCAATCGCCCCCCCGCGCCTGAGGATCTGGTACCGCAATTCCCGCTGGTCAAACGCGCCAGTGAAGCGTTCAATCTCGCCACCATCGAAATGCCGGGGTTTGAGGCGGACGACATCATTGCCACCTACGCCCGCCAGGCCCGGGAAACCGGGATGGCTGTGACCATTGTCAGCTCTGACAAAGACCTGATGCAGTTGGTCGGTGATGGCGTGGTCATGCACGACCCGATGAAACAACGCCTGATCGGCCCCGACGAGGTGCATGAAAAATTTGGCGTTGGACCCAACCGGGTGATCGATGTGCAGGCGCTGTGCGGCGATGCCACAGACAACGTCCCCGGCGTGCCCGGCATTGGCATCAAAACGGCAGCCTTATTGATCAACGAATACGGGGATCTGGATAGCGTGCTGGACCGGGCCGAGGAGGTTAAGCAGCCGAAACGCCGGCAGAGCCTGATTGAACATGCGGATCTGGCGCGTGTCAGCCGGGAATTGGTGACGTTGAAGGACGACGTGCCCCTGGACCTGGGCATCGACGACTTGGGCTTGAAGGAGCCCGATGGAGAGGTCCTCTTGAGCTTTATGGCAGAGATGGGTCTGGAACGCCTGGCCGGGCGTATCGCCCAGCGTCTGGGCGGAACGGTTCCGGCCATGCCTGAAATAGATGCGGCACCTAAGACGGCCCCGGATCTGGAATATCAATGCGTCCAAACCCTGGCAGAACTGGAACCCTGGATCGCCCTGGCCCAAAAGGTCGGTGTCGTCGCCGTGGACACGGAAACCACGTCATTGGATGCCATGGTGGCTGATCTGGTGGGTGTCTCCCTGTGTGTGAAGCCGGGACAGGCATGTTATATTCCCCTGGGCCATACGGGGCCTGTGCCGGCGGGTGAATTGGATTTGGGCGGCGATGCGTCAGAGGTCCCGGCGCAGATACCCCTTGCTGACGCCCTTGCCCTGCTGCGGCCATTGCTGGCAGACCCCTCGGTCCTGAAGGTCGGGCAGAACCTGAAATATGACATGTTGGTCCTGCGCCGCTATGACTTAGAGATCACACCCTTTGATGACACCATGTTGCTATCCTATGTGACAGAGGGTGGGTTGCACGGCCATGGCATGGATGCGCTGTCAAAGCTGCACCTGGATATTGAAGCGATCCCGTTTAAGGCTGTTGCGGGCAGCGGCAAATCCCAGATCACATTTGATCAAGTTCCCCTTGATAAGGCCACGGAATATGCCTCGGAAGATGCGGATCTGACCCTGCGCCTGTATCACTATTTAAAGCCGCAATTACAGGCCACCCACAAACACACGGTCTACGAGACATTGGAGCGGCCCCTGGCCCCGGTTCTGGTGGATATGGAACAGGCGGGCATATTGGTCGATCGGGCGGAACTGGCCCGATTGTCCGCCGATTTCGCCACCCGAATTGCTGTTCTGGAAGGCCAGATCCACGAATTGGCGGGGGAAACATTCAACGTCAATTCACCAAAACAGCTGGGCGAAATTTTATTTGAAAAAATGTCTATTCCCGGCGGGAAGAAAACTAAAACAGGTGCCTATGCCACCGGCGCAGAGGTTTTGGAAGGTCTGGCCGCTCAGGGCCACGACCTGCCCGTGCGGGTTTTGGAATACCGCCACCTGGCAAAATTGAAAAGCACCTATACGGACGCCCTGCAAAACCAGATCAACGCCGTCACGGGGCGGGTCCACACATCCTATGCCATGGCGGCAACCTCTACGGGCCGTCTGTCCTCCACCGATCCGAACCTACAGAACATTCCCGTACGTACGGAGGAAGGCCGGCGCATCCGCAAGGCCTTTATCGCCCCACCGGGGCATAAGCTGGTCAGCGCGGATTATTCCCAGATTGAGTTGCGCATCCTGGCCCACGTGGCGGATATCACAGCCCTGCGTCAGGCCTTTCATGATGGCCTGGACATCCACGCCATGACCGCCGCCCAAGTGTTTGATTTGCCGATTGAAGACATGGACCCGATGATCCGGCGTCGGGCCAAGGCGATTAATTTCGGCATCATCTATGGCATTTCCGCCTTTGGCCTGGCCAATAACCTGGGCATCGCACGAGGCGAGGCGCAGGCCTATATCAACGCCTATTTCGAACGTTACCCCGGCATTCGCGACTATATGGACCGCACCAAGGAAAGCTGCCGGGAACTGGGCTATGTGGAAACCATCCAAGGCCGCCGCATCCATATGCCGGGCATCAATGACAAAAACCAGGCCCGGCGTGGCTTCCACGAGCGGGCCGCCATTAACGCACCCATCCAAGGCTCTGCCGCAGACGTGATCCGCCGCGCCATGGTGGCCATTCCCGGTGCCCTGGATGAGGCACAGCTGGGTGCGACCATGCTATTGCAGGTGCACGATGAATTGATCTTTGAAGTGCCTGAGGCCGAGGTCGACAAGACCATTACGGTGGTCAAAAGGGTGATGGAAGGCGCGGCCCACCTATCTGTGCCGTTGATCGTTGATGCGGGCGTTGGGGATAACTGGGACGAGGCGCACTAGAACATCATGGGGTCAGGTTGGGCACGCAAACTACGGCTGGTCAGCGGCCTTATTCTATTCACGTTCGTTACCACCCATTTCATCAATCATGCCCTGGGCAACATATCTTTGGAGGCGATGGAGGCGGGGCGGGAGGTGTTTCTGACCATCTGGCGCCACGGGCCGGGCACCATAGTGTTGTACGGTGCCATTGTGGTGCATGTGCTGATGGCCCTTGCCGCCATTTGGCAGCGGCGAACTTTGCGGATGTCCTGGGCCGAAGGCTTTCAGGTCGTGTTGGCCCTGTTTATCCCGTTCCTGATGCCGGCGCATGTTCTGGCGACACGGGGCGGCCATGAATTTTTCGGCGTCAATGATAGTTACCTTTTTGAGATCTTGAGTGTGTGGGTGTTCGCGCCGCAAAACGGCTGGCTGCTGGCGGCAGGGGTTCTGGTGGTCTGGAGCCATGGCTGCATCGGCCTGCACCAATGGTTGCGCCTGCGGCCCTGGTATGGGGCGGCCAAACCCTGGCTGTTAACCATGGCCCTGTTATTGCCCAGCCTGGCTCTCTCGGGCTTTGCAGGCGTTGGCAAACAGATCGCCCTTTTGGCCCGGGACAAGGTTTGGTTGGATCAGGCCATGGCGTCATTCCGGCTCGGCGATGCCATGAAAGAGCTGGCCGATTTCGTCTATGGCACCATGGATTATGTGGTCATCGGGACGGCTATTGTGGTTGTCCTGTTGCTGGTCGGCCGTTGGGTCCGCGGCTTATGGGCCCAGCGCGGGCATCGCATCACCATTTCCTATCCTGACGGCCATGAGGTCTCTGTGGAACCAGGGTTGAGTGTGCTGGACGCCTCCCGCCTGGCGGGTATCGCGCACGCCTCTGTATGTGGTGGGCGGGGGCGTTGTTCCACCTGCCGGGTTCGCATTGCTTCGGGGCAAGAGAACCTGCCGCCCGCCAGCGGCGCTGAATTGAAAGTTCTGGCCCGTGTCGGTGCCCCTGACAGCGTGCGTCTGGCCTGCCAGTTGCGTCCCACGGCGGACGTCACCGTGATGCCCCTGCTGCCGCCGAACGTCAGCCTGCAAAATGGTGTAGACCGGCCCAATTACCTGCAGGGCAGCGAGCGGGAAATCGCGGTGCTGTTCGCCGACCTGCGCGCCTTTACAAAATTTTCCGAAAGCAAACTGCCCTATGACGTGGTTTTTGCCCTGAACCAGTATTTTCGCAGTATGGGCCAGGCGGTGGAGACCGCCGGGGGACATCTGGACAAATTCATCGGCGATGGTGTCATGGCCCTGTTCGGCGTTGAAAGCGATCTGGAGACCGGCTGCCGCCAGGCCTTGGCAGCAGGGGCCGCCATGGCAGAGGCTTTGGATCATCTGAACCACCAATTGCGCCATGACCTTGATGAACCCTTGCGCATGGGCATCGGTATCCATGCGGGTGCCACTATCGTTGGTGAAATGGGTTATGGGGCCGCGACCTCCGTCACCGCCATTGGCGATACGGTCAATACCGCATCTCGTCTGGAAGCCATGACCAAGGAGTTCGCAGTCCAGGCAATCGTGTCAGATTATGTGGGCGCCTGCGCCGGCGCAGATTTAACCGCATATGAGACACGTGAGGTCACAGTGCGTGGGCGCGCGGAAACAATGAAAGTCTACCTGATACCCGACGCCCGCACCCTCCCCCGCCCAGAGGCCAGAGCGGCAATACCTCGACAGCGCAGACGGGGACGGGTCCGCGTTAAAGCGCCGACTTAGGGTTCCGGCGTAGGGTAGAGCTAACCGCGAATTTTGGTGACGGAGGGTTAGGCGGCGTATCTTGGATGTG
>JAPKBD010000321.1 GCA_028824965.1 Alphaproteobacteria bacterium
AATACACCTTAACAACGCCGCCAAACTGTCCAACAAGGTGGGACCACCTCAGACTTTCAATTCAGGGGTTCAATGTTAGTATCCCCGCTAAGCTGTTAAATTGTCGTAAATCGGTATCTCGGTTTCGCCACCCGCTCAAATTGGTTGGTGCGAATTTGCATCTTTCCTAATCATTTTGAACAATTTTGACCAACCTGCGAGGCACTACGAATGGAAGACAGCTACAACAAAGGTTTCCCCGTATCATGGGACCAGATGCACCGTGACAGCAAGGCACTGGCTTGGCGCCTGGCAGAAAAAGGGCCATGGCGGCGCATCATATCGGTTACCCGTGGCGGCATGGTTCCAGCCTGCATCGTTGCCCGCGAATTGGAAGTGCGTCTGGTCGACACCGTTTGCGTGAAAACCTATGACCACCAAGATCGGGCAGAGCCGGAAATATTGAAAGGCGTTGACGATGACGGTGAGGATGTTTTGATTATTGATGACCTGGTGGACACGGGTGCAACGGCAAAAGTGGTGCGCGCCATGTTGCCAAAGGCCCATTACGCAACGGTCTATGCCAAACCCGACGGTCGCAGCCTCGTTGATACTTTTATCACGGAAGTAAGCCAGGACACCTGGATATTCCTACCCTGGGATACGGAATTGCAGTTCGTCCAGCCCATTGTTCGCAATAAGTCAGACGGTTAGGCTTGCCTTTCCCATCACCACAGGTACCAATAAGCGAACAGGGCCAAGTAATCGAACAGGGTGGGGACCGAATATTAATGGCTGAAGTAGGCGTGCCGGCACGTTTGGAATTGCGCGGCATATCCAAACAATTTCCTGGATGCCTGGCAAATGATCAGGTTGATTTAGACCTCCGCCCCGGTGAAATCCACGCTTTGCTGGGCGAAAATGGCGCCGGCAAAAGCACCCTGGTCAAAATTATCTACGGCGTCCTAAAGGCGGACAGCGGCCACCTTCGCTGGAACGGGGAACAAACAACCATCACCTCCCCCTCCCAGGCCCGTAAGCTCGGGATCGCTATGGTCTTTCAGCATTTCTCGCTTTTCGAATCCATGACCGTGGCCGAAAACGTTGCCCTGGGTCTGGACGACAATGTGCGCCTGGATGTCCTATCGGACCAGGTGGCGGAAATCGGACGGCGCTATGGCCTGACGCTGGAGCCGGAACGGGTGATCCATGACCTGTCTGTGGGGGAGCGGCAGCGGGTCGAAATCGTCCGTTGCCTTATGCAGAACCCGCGCTTGTTGATTATGGATGAGCCGACTTCCGTCCTCACGCCTGGTGAGGCGGATACCTTGTTCATCACCCTGCGCCGCTTGGCCGATGAAGGCTGCACCATCCTTTATATCTCCCACAAATTATCGGAGATCCGCGCCTTGTGCGACCGCGCCACGGTCATGCGCGGGGGCAAAGTTGTCGCCACCTGCGACCCTGCGGAGGAAACCGCCTACGATCTGGCCCGCCTGATGATCGGGGCAGATTTCAGCCAGGCCAGTAAAACCGGCAGCACACAGTTTGGGGCATCGCGCCTGAAAGTCCGAAACTTGAACATGGCTGCAACCGCCCTTCATGGCACAGACATCGCGGATCTTGAATTCGAGGTCGCCGCCGGTGAGATCCTGGGCATCGCAGGCGTCGCGGGTAATGGCCAGAATACGCTACTGGCCGCCTTAAGCGGTGAGCAACTGGCGGACGATCCGGCCACAATTGAAATTGAAGGTCAGATCGCGGGCCAGCTGGGACCACGTCGACGAAGACGCCTGGGCCTGGCCTTTGTACCCGAAGAACGACTGGGCCACGGTGCGGTGCCGGAGATGTCCTTGATCGATAATGCGTTATTGACCGGCTATGACCGACAAGGCCTTTTGTCCCGGGGCAGCATCATGTTTTCCCGCACCAAAGATTATGCCGAACGGATCGTGAAGTCATTTCAGGTGGTCGCAGGCGGCATCGATGCAAACGCGGGCAGTCTGTCAGGCGGCAATCTGCAGAAATTCATCATTGGCCGGGAGTTATTGCAACAGCCCAAGGTTCTGGTTGTGGCCCATCCCACCTGGGGCGTTGACGCGGGTGCGGCAGCCGCCATTCATACCGCCCTGCTGGAATTGGCGGAACAAGGCACGGCCATTTTGGTGGTCAGCCAGGATCTGGATGAGTTGCTGCAGATCAGCGATCGCATTGCAGTCCTAACAGCCGGCCGATTGTCAGATTGCATGGTGACCGCAGACGCCGACGTCACCCAGATCGGCCTGTTGATGGGTGCGCACGTGGCCGATGATCTGGCCGAACCAGATGGAGAGCAACGTGCGTCCCAGACTTGAAACGCGCATCGGGGTCTCCCGCACAATGGTATACGCCACACCTGTGCTGGCGCTGCTGTTGACGATGGCCTGCGGCTCGATCCTGTTCGCAGCCCTGGGGCAACATCCACCAGCGGTACTGTATGCATTTTTTATCCAACCCATATCGTCTGCTTATGGTTTGGCGGAACTGACTGTAAAAGCGACACCTTTGGTGCTGTGCGCCATTGGCCTGTCGTTCGGATTTCGCGCCAACATCTGGAACATCGGTGCCGAGGGGCAGCTGACACTGGGGGCAATTGCAGGCGGCGGACTGGCGCTGTGGGCTGGTGAAGATGCCGGCCTATGGGTACTGCCCGCAATGATGCTGGCTGGTTTGTTGGGCGGGGCGGCTTGGGCTGCGATCCCGGCCTATTTGAAGACGCGTTTTAATGCCAATGAAATCCTGACGTCGTTGATGCTGACTTATGTGGCGATCCTGTTGCTCAGCTATTTGGTACATGGGCCCTGGAAAGACCCGGAGGGATATTCCTTTCCCCAATCCCGCATGTTCGCAGACAGCGCCCTCCTGCCCCTTCTCACCATGGGAACACGGCTGCACCTAGGCGCGCCTATCGCATTGTTCGTGGCGTTGGCCGCCTGGTGGGTGATGGCGCGCATGTTCATCGGCTTCCAGATCAAGGTTGTGGGTCTGACCCCTGCGGCTGCCGGGCTGGCAGGCTTTTCCGTCCGGCGATTGACCTGGATTACTTTGTTAACCGGCGGTGCTCTGGCAGGCCTGGCCGGGTTGTTTGAGGTCGCCGGACCCATCGGTCAACTGTTACCCTCTATCTCGCCCGGCTATGGTTTCACGGCTATTATCGTGGCTTTCCTGGGACGCCTTCACCCGCTTGGCATTCTGTTCGCCGGGTTGTTGATCGCCCTGTCGTACTTGGGTGGTGAGACGGTGCAGATAGAGCTGGGTTTACCCCTGGCCGTCGCCGGTGTTTTCCAGGGCATGTTGCTGTTCTTCCTGCTCGCCACGGATGTCCTTGTACGCTATCGCATCCGCTGGGACCGGCGATCAACCATAGAGGAGGCTGGTTGATGGAAACCCTGGCCGCCGTCCTGGTTTCCGTCATTGGTGCGGCGACGCCGTTGGTTTTTGCCGCTGTTGGTGAATTGGTGGCGGAGAAATCCGGCGTCCTGAACCTGGGCGTTGAAGGTATGATGTTGATCGGCGCCGTGGCAGCCTTTGCCGCCGCCCTCACCACAGGTAGTGCCACCCTTGGTATCCTCGCAGGTGCGGGTGCGGGTGCCATTCTAGCTCTGATATTTGCGCTGCTGACACTGACTTTATTGGCTAATCAAGTCGCCACCGGTTTGGCCCTGACAATTTTCGGCGTCGGGGTATCCGCCCTGATCGGTCGCAGCTTTGTCGGGATACCGTTGCAGCGCCTGCAGCAGCTGGATCTGCCGGGCCTCAGCGATCTGCCCATTGTCGGCACTTTGCTGTTTGGCCACGATATTTTGGTCTACCTCTCCATTCTGTTGATCCCGGCGACCATTTGGTTTCTGGATCGCAGTCGGGCCGGGTTGATCCTGCGTTCCATTGGCGAAAACCATGCAGCAGCCCACGCCCTTGGTCATCCGGTAATCGCGGTGCGCTATCTGGCCGTCATGTTCGGCGGCGCCATGGCCGGCCTGGGCGGGGCCTATTTGTCCCTGGCCTATACCCCTATGTGGGCCGAAAATATGACGGCGGGACGGGGCTGGATCGCCCTTGCCCTGGTGGTTTTCGCCACCTGGCGGCCGGGACGATTATTGCTGGGCGCTTATCTTTTCGGCGGCATTACAGTGGCGCAGTTACATGTCCAGGGTTTCGGATTTGATGTCCCATCACAGTTCCTGTCCATGCTGCCCTATGTGGCGACGATTGGCGTACTGGTAGCTATCTCCGCCGATGGTGCACGGGCAAGATTGAACGCACCGGGCAGCCTGGGTAGAATTTTTCATCCCGACGCCTGATAACGCTCGACGCGGACCCCATTTATGCGGAAGATGCCCTCCTGATAACAGGGAGATTCTCGTGAAAAATAGAACCATCAAACGCACTGCAATCTGGCTTGGTGCCGCAGCCATAGCAACGGCTCTTACGACGTCTGCATGGGCAGAGCCGTTAAAGGTCGGCTTCGTCTATGTCGGCCCTGTCGGCGATCACGGTTGGACCTATCGCCATGACGAAGGCCGCAAAGCCATCGACAAAGCCTATGGCGACAAAGTTAAAACGACGTTGGTGGAAAGCGTTAAGGAAGGCGCGGATGCCGAGCGGGTGATCCGTCAATTGGCAGCATCCGGCCACAAGTTGATCTTCACCACCTCGTTCGGTTTCATGAACCCTACCTTGAAGGTGGCGAAAAGCTTCCCCGATGTGCGCTTTGAACACGCAACGGGCTACAAGCAATCCAACAATGTCGCCACCTATGCCGCACGGTTTTATCAAGGCCGCCACATTGCC
>JAPKBD010000322.1 GCA_028824965.1 Alphaproteobacteria bacterium
GGAATACACCTTAACAACGCCGCCAAACTGTCCAACAAGGTGGGACCACCTCACCGTGCCATCGAGAGAGACATTATCATGAGTAAAAATTTGGTCGCGGCGCTTTATAAATTTGCGACCCTCGACGACTATATGGATTTGCAGCCTCCATTGCTTGCCAAGTGCAAATCGGAAGGGGTTTTGGGTACGCTTTTATTGGCCCGTGAAGGCATAAACGGCACCATCTCTGGCTCTGCGCAGGGGATCAAAAAGGTTCTGGACTTTATTCGCAAAGACCCGCGCTTGAGTGATCTCACTCACAAGGAATCTTTTGCCAACGAATACCCTTTCACGCGCATGAAGGTGCGGCTCAAAAAAGAGATCGTGACCATGGGGGTTGAAAATATGGACCCTGTTCATTCAGCGGGATACTATGTCGACGCTATAGACTGGAATGATTTTATATCTGATCCTGATGTCATTGTCGTCGATACGCGCAATGATTACGAGGTCGAAATTGGTACCTTCAAAGGCGCAATCGATCCCAAAATCACATCCTTTCGCGAATTCCCGAAGTGGGTAAGGGAAAGCGGCTTGCTTGATACAGAAAAGAAAGTTGCAATGTTTTGCACCGGTGGCATCCGGTGTGAAAAATCAACTGCTTTTATGCGTCAACTAGGTATTGAGGAAGTGTACCATCTTAAAGACGGCATCCTGAAGTATCTCGAGACGATCCCGCCTGAGGAAAGTCTTTGGGATGGGGATTGTTTTGTTTTTGACGAACGGGTCTCGGTGGGTCACGGGCTTGTCCAAGGCACCTATGAGATGTGCTATGGTTGCGGCCATGCCATAGACGAGGAAGATAAAAGTTCTCCATTGTATGAACCTGGTGTCTGTTGCCCAAAATGTCATGATAAACTGTCAGCAGATCAAAAAAGCCGTTTTGCCGAACGGCAAAAACAAATTGATCTGGCAAAGGCACGTGGTGAGGCGCTCCCGGAGCATTTCCGGTGATGAAATGCTCCGACTCTTAAGAATAGAGCAATTTTTCCAATTACTTAGAATCGCGAAGCGATTCACAATTGATCGGAATTGCTCTAGGGCAAGCTGTACCAGTCGAATAGCAAACTGATATGAATACCCCTTCCCATCCAATTTTATATACATTTCGCAGATGCCCCTATGCTATGCGCGCAAGAATGGCGTTAAGCGTTAGCAAACAAACCTGTGAAGTCCGAGAATTGGTGTTGCGGAATAAGCCAACCCATATGCTTGAAATTTCCCCCAAGGGTACCGTGCCTGTTCTGCAAACAAGGGAGGGCCAGGTTATTGAAGAGAGCCTAGAGGTCATGATCTGGGCTCTCCGTCAAAATGATCCGGAAAAATGGCTGCAGCCTGAACAACTGCCTGAACACGGGGATGAATTTTCTATGTTCGATCTGATTGGGCGTTGCGATGTTGAATTTAAGCCCCACTTGGATCGCTACAAATATGCCAACCGATATCATGGGGTCGATCCAATTGACCACCGCACAAAAGCAGAAGATTTCATCGCTGAATTAGATCTACGCCTTAGCAATGGTAAATGGCTTTTTGGAGGCCGCCCGGCCCTGGCTGATTATGCCATCGCTCCCTTTATCCGACAGTTTGCGAACACTGACATCGAGTGGTTTTCACATACGCCTTACCCATATCTACACAAATGGCTAAATCAATTTCTATTATCAGAGCCTTTTTTATCGATCATGGAAAAGTTACCTGTATGGAAACCTGGTGACCAGATCACATATCGATATTAATTAGCCTCATGGTGTTGTTTTTTAATGAGTTACGGTGGAGTTACGGTGACAGTGCATTTAAATCCGTCTGCCATTAAGGGCACTGTAGCACTCATCGCTGGTGTGTCTTTGTAACGCAGTGCGGCTGCCTGGAGACGCTGTCTGAATTATTCAAACTGGTCCCGGGCGACCTGAGACTGTTTGGCGGAGAGGCCGCGTAGCCACCAATACATTTGTCCTTATTCTTTTCTTACGGGCATCGGTAGGGGGCGAGATGAATTTTATGCCGGTCTCGCCTTACACACCCCGAAACTTCGGCTTGCGCTTCTCAACAAAGGCCTGGCGGGCTTCTTTGGCATCGGCGGAACTTTGAAGAATTCCGGCGGCGTTCGAGGTGAGGACCATTGTGGTTTCGAGGGTACTGTCGACTGCAGCCCGCATGATCCGTTTGGAGTTCCATTGTACCAAGGGTGGCTGGGCGATGATCTGCTCGCATAGCACTCGCGTTGCTGCCTCCAGCTCGTCCGAGGGAACCAGATGATTGAGCATGCCCCAATCATAGGCGCGCTCTGCTGTTAATGATCCGGTATAGGCGAACTCCAATGCTCGGCCGAGGCCGACCATTTTGGGCAAATAGTAGGACCCGCCATTTTCGATGATTTGACCGGCTTGTTGATAGCCAATGAAGCGGGTTTTCTCACAGCCCATACGAATATCGCAGTGCAGGGCCATGTCCATGCCGGAACCAACAGCGGCACCATTTATCATGGCGATGGTCGGTTTGCGGATAAACGAGATATCCCGGTGCAGCTTGGTAAAGCCGTGGAAAAAGTGCTGGCGTGTGGCATCCGGCCCCTCATCACCCCCATGGCCGCCAATGCTGGCACGGGCACCGCTGAAATTGGGACCAATTTCATCTTCCCTGGGGCGGCTTTTCAGATCTGCGCCGGAGCAAAAACCGCGTCCAACGCCGGTCAGTACGATAACACGGACATCCACGTCATCATCGCCTGCGCGCATATATTCGCCCACCTTGGCGACCGTACCCAATTCCTCCGCCGTGCCATAAAGTGCGTTCATCTTGTCCGGCCGATTGAACTTGATCCAAAGGATGCCGTTATCCTCCTTCTCATAATGCAGATAATCGACGAGTTTAGGTCCCATAACGGTCATCTCCATAGCGGGGCGGTGTGGCGTTTAGTTACTATCGTGTCTGAATTTTAGTTACTATCGTGTCTGAATTTTCTGTGTGCGGGGGGCATTTGCCGCTACCACATGTTCGAGGTAGGCCGGGCGCGCCGACACCCGTTCGTAATATGCTTCGACATTTGGATGTGAGGGCCGGTTCGAGGTCCAATGCATCCAGCGATGCAGGAGGGAGCCCGCGGGGAAGTCGGCCATGGTCAGGCGATTGCCGCCAAGATAGTCGTTCTGGGCCAGATGGTTTTCGAGGATATTGAGCCAGGGGAGCGCGCCTTTTACAGCTTGTTCCAGCGCTGCAGCGCTTCGGTCCGCCTCCGCCAAACGGAAATGCTGGTCGAGATAGACGGCGTTGAAGGCTGCGAAGTTAATCGAACTCCAATCCATCCATTTATCGGCGGCTGCGCGGTCTGCCAAATCGTCGGGATGGAGATCGCCCGGACTATGCTTGGCGCAAAGATAGCGAATGATGGCACCGGATTCCCACAATGTGAAACCGTTGTCTTCCTCCAATGTTGGTAGGCGGCCATTGGGGTTCTTCCGTCTGTAATCCGGGTCGTCATTACCGCCAAAGGGCCCGCCCCAATCAATTCGTTCGAACTCAATACCAAGCTCACCCAAACACCACATGACTTTAACGACGTTCGAGCCGTCATTACGGCCCCAAATCTTGAGCATTTTTTGCGCTCCCTCTCAATTCCAAACGCGGCGGTATTTTAGCGTGCTTGGGTCCAGCTTTCGCAGAATGCCAATGCGGAGGTGCTAAAAGGGCGTCCGTCGCGATCCCGCTGCCACGACTGGCCGGCGGCTTGCACACCATCGAGTACCAAGCGGGTTCCTGCGGCCGGGATAAGGACTGTATTGACCCCATAGGGCCGTTCTCCGTCTCCTGTCCCCGGCTGGGTATGGATCATCAGAGGGTCGCCCAGGTCGTGCCAGGTCATAGACAGGCTGGTCTCTTCAGACGTTACATATTCCGTATAGAAACGATGGGGGTCGCCGTCCTTTTCAAATACGGCTTCTTCAACGGGAATGGTGAGGTCGGCCAGTTCCGGGATCAACATGCCCTGGATCGTCTCCTGCAACCACCGGGTCATGGCAATGTTATCGGACCAAATGCGCCAACGGCCGCCGGTCAGCTCGCTGTTGAGATACAGCACATGCCCCGGACCGGCAGGCGATAGGACATTGCGCCAATAGCTGGCAATCGTCGTTTCCGGCCCGCCGTCGGTTTCAGAAAGACGAATAAAAGGATTTTCCCCACAGCAGAGCACACGATTTGTATCAGCAGTCATGATTTCACCTCACCCAGTCCCGCAAAATTCAACTTTACCCATGCTCTCTCAATCCATGCCGCGAAACAACTGCTTTTCCAACAAATAAAGCGGGCAAGATGAAGGTGGTGTGACGCTGAGAGCCGCGCCACGGCATAATGGGGCTGGGTTGATGGGCGGATCAGTTTTTGGGTGATGGGACGCCGTGGGCCTTATCCATGTATTGGCGGATGGCTTGGGCCCAATGATCCATGGCCTGTTTTGTGTAGTCCCAGGTAGAGTAGGCTTTGAGGTAGTCTTTCACCGCCGTCCCCACGCCTTTGTTCCAATGATACTTCAACCCGATGCTCCGCTCGATATAGGCGGCAACCTGTTCGTTGCTTTGGCTATCCAGGGCCTCCAACTCGATCGTCACCTCGCCCACAAACGGTGTGCTACCGGCCTCGTCTGTTGCCACGCCGGAGCTGGCTTCAGCGACCCACAGGAAGGGGACGACAAGGGTGATGACGGAGCTAACCGCGAATTTTGGTGACGGAGGGTTAGGCGGCGTATCTTGGATGT
>JAPKBD010000323.1 GCA_028824965.1 Alphaproteobacteria bacterium
CGATAAAACAGTGGGTTAAAGAAAATCAATCATAGTTATCTGGGTCAGACCCAAATATAATTGTTACAAATTGATATTAGCGACACCTATGTAAACAAATCATTAATCGGCCCTAAGCCTGGCTGGCTGCGATCTATTAGAATTTCGCCGCGACAGAAAATTTCACATAACGCGACGCACAAGAAACTTTAATCCGTCTTTGATTTCGTCTGTGACAGAATCTGGCGAAATTCGACCGATGATTTTTAACTAATTGAAAATTAAGAAATTTCTGCTGAAATACAAGCTACAGACAGCGCCAATTCAGGAGATTTCTTAATGTCCGTCTTCGCCGCCAATAGTTTCCGTAATCATGAGCAGATATCCTTCCACCAGGACCGCGACAGCGGCCTTTCAGCGATCATTGCCATCCACAACACCGCCCTGGGCCCGGCATTGGGCGGTTGTCGATATTGGTCTTATGACAACGAAGCGGACGCCCTTGATGATGTTTTACGTCTGTCCAGAGGCATGACCTACAAGGCGGCATTGGCCGGGTTGTCCTTTGGCGGCGGCAAGGCGGTGATCATCGCGCCGAAAAACACCACCCCGCATGAGGCGAAATCCCCAGACCTGCTCAAGGCATTTGGCCGCTTTGTCTACAGCCTGAATGGCCGCTATATCACGGCGGAAGACGTGGGCACTTGCCCCGCGGATATGGAGGTTGTCCATAGGGTCACGCCCCATGTGGCCGGGATTTCCGACGGTGGTGCCGGTGACGGAGACCCCTCCCCCGCGACAGCTTATGGCGTGTTCCAGGGCCTTAGGTCGGCGGTTCGGGCAAAGATGGGTCGCGATGATTTACAAGGCGTTCACGTCGCCGTACAGGGCCTGGGCCATGTGGGCGGATATCTGGCGAAATACCTGGCCGATGCCGGCGCGAAGCTGACCGTAGCCGACCTGGACACCGAACGACTGGCCTGGGCCAAAGACGAACTGGCCGCCGAAGTTGTCGAAGCAGAGGCAATTTATGACGTCGCCGCAGACGTCTTTGCCCCCAACGCCATGGGCGCAATCCTAAATGATCAAACGATCCCCCGTCTGAAAGTCGGCGTCGTCGCCGGTTCCGCCAACAATCAATTGGCCGAGGATCGCCATGGCGCAGCATTGGCGGATCACGGCATTCTTTATGCCCCGGATTATGTCATCAACGCAGGCGGCATCATCAACATCTCCCACGAAGGCAGGGCCTACGACCGAGATGAAGCCATGGCCCACTGCGCCCGCATCGGCGATACCTTATTAGAAATATTCCATCGCGCCGGCGTAGAGCAGCGCCCCACGAACGAAGTCGCAGACCAAATGGCAGAGGAACGTATCGCCACCCATAGCACAGCAGATGAAGAAAGACGCCTGTCCACCGTCAATGCTTAGTGGTTAGCTGCGCAGCCGATGGCACTCAGCCACTGGCGCTCAGCCGTTGGCGCTCAGCCGTGTTCGCCGCTGTCCATGACTTTGTTGAAGGCGGTCTTCTTGTCGCCTGAGGCCTCCGTCTGGAATTTATCCCGCCATTCGCCATACGGCATGCCATAAACGATTTCCCGGGCGCCCTCCTTGTCCAGGTTCAGGCCTTTGTCATTCGCCTCTTCCATATACCAGCGGGAGAGGCAATTGCGGCAAAAGCCGGCTAAGTTCATCAAGTCGATATTCTGCACATCCGTCCGCGTTTGCAGATGATCCCGCAGGCGACGATAGGCGGCGGCCTCTAACTCCAGCTGGGATTGGGCATCGATATTTTGGCCATCTATGTTCTGTTCAATCATATTCGTGCTCTCCACGCAAATTATTTCAATGACTATACTACAGATCCCGCACGGTTTCTGCGATTAACCAATCAACCACATCCCGCAAAGCCGCTTCACGCGTCGCACCGGCGGCGACGGCCGCATCAAAAATGCGGATCTGGTTCTGGGCCGAGGTTCCCCTGGCCAGAATTTCACGGGCATGGCGGACATCATCGCCACAGCCCAGGGCCTCGGCATCGGGGGCGACCATTTCCATGATCTCGGCCAGCAGTTCATCATAGGGTACCTGTTCGCCCAGGCCGAAATCCACCATTGTATCCGTGATACCATAGCGTTGGGCCCGCCAGCGGTTTTCCTCCACACAGATACGCGGATAGATGCGCCAGCGTTGGTTAGAGGTCCGCAAACGATACAGCATGGACAAAAGGCATTGGTATAACGCCGCGACGGTCAGGGTATCATCAAGGGATGTACAGATATCCGATATGCGCATCTCCAACGTCGGGTAGCGGGCGGAAGGGCGCATATCCCACCAGATCTTGGTGCCGTCCTCTATCACGCCCGCATTCACCAGGCGGGCGACCATGCGTTCATACTCACCGAAACTATCGAAGCGTTCCGGCACCCCGGTCCGGGGCAAGGCGTCAAAGACGGTCAGGCGATAAGACATCAGGCCCGTATTCTCACCATCCCAGAACGGCGACGACGTGCTCAAAGCCAATATATGGGGCAGGAAATAGGTTACCTGGTTCATCAGGTCGATACGCATGTCTTCTTCCTCGACCGCCACATGCACATGCATGCCGGAGATCAGAAGCCGTCGTGCATTCGCCTGCAGGGCCTGGGCCAGATCATCATAGCGTTCCTTGTCCGTGTGGCTTTGCTGGCTCCAATCCGCGAACGGGTGGGTAGAGGCCGCGATGGGTGCGAGACCGTACTGCCCGGCCACCTCCGCCACGGTGCCGCGCAGCTCCTGCAACTCACCGCGCGCCTCATCCGTATTGGCGCAAACTCTGGTACCGACTTCAATTTGCGAACGCATGAACTCTGCCGTCACCCGTGTACCCAGGCGCGCCTCACAATCGCGCAACAGCTCAGCTGGCGGATTGGCGGCAAGGTCCCGGGTTGCCAGATCCACCAGCAGATATTCTTCCTCCACCCCCATGGTGAAACTCGGTTGCGATATTGTCATCTCCTCACCCCCAACTAGATGCTACTGATCAGATGTGGCCTGTGCCATGTAATCTGCCAACGCCGGGCGCAGGGCCGTGGCCAGAATATTTGCCCAGCGTTCCGCCTCCACTTCCGTCGCGATCAAATCCTGACGAATTTCAAATACCGCAATCGGCAAGTCGTTCGCCGCTGCATGTGCCTGCAAGGCATAGCCCGGCGGGTTGGAGCCGTCATAGGGTTCGTTCTCCCCAACCACCATGTCAGGGTCCTTTCGCAATGCCTCCACGACAGACGCCACCAAACGCGTATCCTGGTCCCACAACATGCCCACATGCCAGGGCCGGCGAAAGCCATCCATCTCTGGCGTGAAGGAATGAATGGAAATCAAGGCCGGGAGCCGGCTCTGGTCCCGATCTTGATCCCTATCTTGAGCCTGGCCATGACTCTTTTTCTTGTCGATATGGCGGCTAATTTCGTCGTGATAGGGGTGAAAATAGCTATCGATCCGCCTCTCCCGCTCCACCCTGTCGAGATTTGCATTACCGGGAATTTCAACCCCGTCGCTAAATTCGGGAATTGAACTATCCACCGCAAAGGGCCGGTTGCAATCGATGACCAGACGAGAGGTGCCGCACAGAATAGCTGGGGCATCCAACAATGAGGCAAGGTGCCTGGACACTTCGCCAGCACCAATGTCCCAGGCAATATGCCGGGACAATTGATCCCTGGGCAGTCCAAGGCCATCGAAATGTAACGGTATGTGGGCAGAAGCATGGTCGCAGATGATCACCACCCCAGCACGCCCCCCATCGTTAACGACCGTGAAAGGATTATGCGGGATAGTAGTTTGTTCTATATCAGACGGCTTATTCATAGCCTGAAGTTACCTGAAATCATTTATTTTCAAAGCCTTACTATGTTTGTCATGCGTACATCAGTTTTTTTGCGAATACCAAAAAGATTTAACTTACGGGGAAATTGGACGCCTTCAAAAAATCGTAACAGTCGTAATACAACGAAAGTAGATCGAGACAACATTTTCGTAATGTCCCTATCTTAGCAAAATATGGCTTAAACCGGCCACCACTTACTCAGCGGAAAACGTTGCTGTTCGCGTGGCCCAATTGCTGTCCATATCAAAGATGGCACCAGCATTTGCAACGATTGCCTTGCTAACAGCAATGCTGATTGTCGGGGTCATGTGGGACCACACCCCTGTTGAATTGCTTTTATCGTGGGCCATTCTGGCCGCCATGCCCCCTTGTATGAATTTTATTGCCTGGCGCCGCAACCGTCACAAGGCCAGGCCGAAAGATGTAAACCCCAATCTCATTACGAAAATTACTTGGCATGCTATCATTCTGGGCTTGATTTGGGGTCTTGGTGTCGCCTGGATGTATCCTTCTGACGCTGTGTTGGAGCAGATGTTCCTGGCTGCGGTCGTTGCGGGCATGGGGGCGGGCACCGCTGCGGGTCTTGCCGCCCTGCCGCGGGCTGCCAACGGCTACTCGCTTGCGCTGATCATACCGTTGTTGATCCGGTTTCTCGTCGAGGGTAGCGAAATGCACTATGTCATGTTCATCATGGCAACCGTGTTTCTGATTTTTCTGATCGCCCTATCGCGGACAATTTTTGACAGTTTCCTTGATGCAGTGGAGATCCGCGTTGCCAATGACGGTTTGGTACAGGACCTGGGAAGCACTAAAAATAATCTACTGGATGCTATGGAAAGCACGTCCGAGGGTTTTGCCATATTCGATGAAGATGACTGTCTGCGCTATTACAACGACAAGTACCTGGACATGTTCGGGGCGAAGAAAGA
>JAPKBD010000324.1 GCA_028824965.1 Alphaproteobacteria bacterium
GATTGCTCGACATGGAAACATCAAAATGAGTCTCGATCTAAGTGTTTTGGTATCAACCCCGCGCAAAGATAACCCGGTCAGATCAATGCCGCTCATATCCGCCTGCGATCCCTCGCTCCCCAAGCTGCGAACCCAGACCGAATGCTCCCGCAGAATATCCGCAATCGTGCCGCCGACTTCTGCTAAAGAAGGTGCCACAACTGCATCCCTTAGCTGGTCTGGATCCATTTCAGATTTCATGAACAACGAAGCGGTCAGATCCGCATCGCTGAAATTGGTTCCATCCATGGTCGCACCCAACAAAACCGCACCATGAAGAACGCAACCGCCCAGGTTGGCACCGGACAGATTGGCACCACTAAAATCTACACCACTTAAATCTGATTCTGATAGATTGGCGTTGACGAGGTTTGCATGACGCAAATTTGCCCCACTTAGATCCGTACGAGGCCCGATCGCATTGCCAAGTCGTGCACTTTGTAAATTTGCCCGCGCCAGCACTGCATCATCAATACGGCTGACGCCATCACCAACGGGTTCATAACTGCCATTTTCGGACTGCACGAATAATCGACCATCGCGAATATCAGCTTCCGCCAAATTGGCTGCCTCCAGATTAGCTTTCCGCAGGTTGATGCCGCGCAGATCACTTCTGTACAGATCAGCGCCGCGCAGGTCTGCCCCCTCCAAATTGGCACCAAATAGGGAAATCCCGACCATAGATGAGTTGAGAAAAATGCACCGACTCAAATCCGAGCCCACCATTTCGGCCCAGGATAAATTTCGTTTGGCAAAAATCAGGTCTGCAGCATCGTGCAGCTTTAAAATCAGGCGCTGTCCCCCTTGAACGCCCCTTAAAAACTGCAGATGTGAGACCAACTTTTTCTGTAGCGCGTTTTGATCAATGCGCGGCGACATATCCATTCCATCCCCGAATTGCCCCGCATTATGATGCGGCTGCATCCATTAACAAATTCATACGAATTTCTGGGAAATGGCACTCTTGTTAAATGTACTTAAGGTGCGTCTGTTTGCGCCTCTGGTGCGGCATCTTTGAAGGCAGCAAGTTCATTGCAGGCGGCATCGATCGCCACCAATGTGGGATAGGGCGACAAATCAATATCAAATCGGCGGGCGTTATACAGCTGTGGCACCAGACATAAATCCGCGAGGCTGGGCAGATCACCGTGGCAGAAGCACCCGGTATCCCGATAGCCTGCCACCAGCCCCTCCAATCCGGTCAAACCTTCGTCCACCCAATGGCGATACCAGGTCAGGCGCGCATCATCTGATACACCCATTTGGTTGGTGAGGAAATTCAGGACTTTCAAATTATCAACGGGATGAATATCGCAGGCCACGACCTGGGCCAGTTGCCGCACACGGGCTCGACCGGCGGGATCATTGGGCAACAGCGCGGGGTCTGGGTAAACCTCATCCAGATATTCTAGAATGGCCATGGATTGGGTCAAATGCACCTCGCCATCAATAAACGTCGGCACCAGGCCCTGGGGGTTGAGCGCCAGATACGCCGCATTCCGTTGCCCGCCACCAGGCAATGAAACGACAATCTGCTCAGCCTCCAAACCCTTGAAATTCAGGCCGATACGTACACGATAGGCCGCCGATGACCGCCAATATGTATAAAGTTTCATGGCCAAGCCTCCTTATCCTAGAACGGAAAAACTGCTGTTGGCATTGATCTTTCGATTGCGGGAGAAGAAGCCGATATTGGCCTGACGCTTGGTGTAAAGGTAGTCAAAGCAGACCGGATCAGCATCATGGTCCTGCCCTGCCTGACATTTCACGATCAATTCCGCCATCATGGCACCGGCGACGGGCGCGTTCTTGAATTGATTGCCGGAGGTACCCACCGCCATATAAAAGCCCGGCAGGTCAGAGATGTCATAGATAGGGATCCAGTCATCGGTCACATCATAGAGGGAGACGACACCGGTTGCCTGGTTCGGGATTTTAAGGCTTGGGATACGCTGTCCCGCGCGCAGGGCCTGGGTCTGCCATTGGGCCGAAAACTCTGTGTTGTAGTTATCGGGATCGACCCATTCCCGTTCGTCACATTCAGGATCTTCACTACCAAAGAGGATGTGGTTGCCAACCTCGGGCCTGCTGTAGCAGGAGATATCACTGTCAGAGGTGACGGGGCCGTGGGTCATGTAATCAAAACCATCGGGGGACGGCAGATGCACCACTTCCTGACGCAGGGCCCGGGTTTTGATGACCATGGATTGGGCCACGCCCGCCAGCTCGTTCACCTTTGATGAATGGGGCCCGGCAACGTTGACAACGACGGGGGCATCGATCTCATCGCCATTGGCCAGGGTGATGCCGCAGGCCTTACCATTTGCCCCATCATGACTGCGGCGTATCGCCACCACATCGCAGTTGAAGCGGAATTTAGCCCCCGCAGCCTCCGCCGCGACCTGAACATTGTGCGTCGCCAGTTGTGGGTCGGATATATAGCCCGCCTGCGGGGTAAAAATTGCGCCCTGCATGGATGGCCCCGTCGCCTCGCCAAAGCCAGGGTCATCAGGCAGTTTGGCGGGGGCATAACTTTGCAGATCATAGATAGGCAGGCGTTCGAGGATGGTTTCGTTGTCCCAATCTTCCCAGGCGATGCCCAAAGCATCCAAATTCTCGCAAATGGATGCCATATGGCCATTCAAAGGCGTCTTCATAATGGCGCAACCAACCTCTTCAAAGCGGGCCAGGCTGCGCTCATCGTCCACACCCAGATGTTCGGCCCAATGCCGCCAGTATTGATAGCCCTCAAACGCCAGGGCGGTGCCGTCCAGGGTGGAATAATGACTGCGAATAATGGCGCAGGAGGCGGAAGTGGAACCGTAACCAGCTGCTGGTAAACGATCAACGTTCAAAGTACGCCAACCGCGCCGCGCCAATTCCAAACCAACAGAGGCACCGATAACACCGGCACCAATGATGATCGCATCAAAGTGTTCCGCCATAACTTATTGATCCTTTGTATCCGACTGTACTTACCGCTTCAGGTCAGCCTTAAGCTGCCATTAATCATAATCGATTATCTATGTCAGCATACTATTCAATACGGGGAAAACATGGAACTTCTTGACGCCACGGTCGGCATGTTCGCGGATATGGAGCCATGGCAAGGTGACGTCCGAGCCGATTGTTTCCCCAGCTATCTGGGCGTGATGACAGAAACAGCCTTTGTTGCAGAACAGGCCCCCTCAAATCAGCTACTGCCCGTCAATAACCAGGGTAGCGCCCCACCACCAACGTTCGCTAACGGTGAAGTTTTCTATGAACAGGCGGCCATCCATCGGGCCGTCCAGGACGCTAAAGGCCAATTCAACATGCTTGAGCTGGGTGGCGGGTTCGCGGCCAGGACAGTCGATGCCCACGCCGCCCTGCAACGCGATAATCCCCTGCCCTGTCGTTTCGTTGTTGTTCAGGCGGAACCGACGCATTTTGAATGGGCCAAACGACATATGCGTAACAACGGCATTGACCCCGATGCCCATTGGTTGATCAACGCCCTGGTCGGCATCGACACCATGCCGAAATTGTTCCTGCTGGGCGAAGGCTTCTATGGCAACAGCATAGCCTCGGACGAAATTATCACGCAGTTTCTATCGAATTTAGCCAAAGGTGGCATGGTCGAAGCGGCAATGGGCCGATTGTTGCGCCATGGCAGTTGCGGTGTGCAACAGCCATTTGACGTTGCCGACGGCGTCCGAAATTTTGATTTCGGTTTCGTCTCGTCCATTCCCCTGGTGGATATTCTGCAAACCCTCGAGCATGTGGATTTGATGGACGTTGATATTCAAGGCGGCGAGGCCGAAGTCCTGCCGGCCGCCATGGACGCCATCAATAAACAAGTTGAGCGGATCCATCTGGCCACCCACGGCAAGGAATTGCACAGCCACATGTGGGACCTGTTCTTTGATCACGGCTGGATGTGCGAAACCGATCTGGCCCCCAACATTCTGCATCGGTCAAAATGGGGCAGCTTCGAGACCTCCGACGGAATTTTGGACCTTGTCAATCTGAACTTGGGTTAATCTGAACTTGGCTGCCACATAAACCAGGCATGACTGTCGTCCAGGCGGATGTGCCAGCCGGGCGGTACCAAAATGGTCGTGGTCCCTTCCTCAATAACGCCCGGACCCTCGATCACACAGCCAAAGGCAATCTTGCCACCATCGTAAACCGGAATGGATGTGGTCTGGCCAGGCGCAAAGCTGGCCTGGCGGGTTTGGCTGATCGCCCCTGCCGGTTCCAGATCGCCGACCACAGGCATGGATATACGGGATAGCTCCTGCCCCCATTTGCCATAGGAGATAACGCCCAGGCCCATCAGCTCCCGCTCACAATCAGGGTCGGCAAAAGTGAAGGCCCGTTCATGCGCCTGATCGAACAAGGTCTCAGTAGCCGCCATACCATCTGCGAAAGTCTCCTCATCCGGCAAGTTCAGGGTCAGCACGCCCAGTTCCCCCAGATAACGGACATCCATTGTGCGCTGCAGACGGATTTGTTCCGGTGCAAACCCTTCACCTGCCAGGTCAGCGCGTGCCTCCGCCATCATTTCGTCAAAGTGACCATTGATGGCAGCGCCGTCGCATTGGCCGAAGCGTGCGGCATGGTTGCGGCTGTAGTCATGGCGCACATCGGCAATCACCGCACCAAAGGAACATAATAAGGATGCGACCCGGGGCACGATGATACGGCTGACCCCAAGGCTTTCAGCAATGCGCGCGGCATGTGCGCCACTGCAAC
>JAPKBD010000325.1 GCA_028824965.1 Alphaproteobacteria bacterium
TAAATAAGGTGACTCCGATCAAAACCCGTAGCAATTGATCAAACGATGTGCCCGCCGGTAGGAAGAGAGGCAGGACCACCAAAGCCATGAACAGGATCGTGATCATCGGGACGGAGCGGAAAAACTCAATCACCAGAATACAGAACCACCTGATTATGGGCATCTGACTTCGCCGTCCCAAGGCCAGTGCGATACCAATTGGCAAAGCACCTGTTATGGCCACCGACGATATAATGATTGTTAAGACCAGTCCGCCCCATTTTGAGTTGTCCACATGCGGCATCCCGAAAACCCCGCCTGAGAACATGAAGAAGGCGATGACGGGGAATGGGATCAACAAGAACATGGCGACCCGGCCCCGATGGGGCAGACCGTCGGTTAACATATAAATGATCATCAATAGCCCAATACCGATCACGGCAGTAGGTCGCCAGCGTTCTTCCCTGGGATAGAAGCCATAGATGAATTGATCGAAGCGGATGCCGATAAAGACCCAGCAGGCCCCTTCCACGACAACGTCTTTTTCAATCATCACCTTGGCGTATTCCCGACCTTTGGCCCGGACGACGCCTTCGACCATTTTCCGTTCCCAGCGCACATTCGGGGTTACGCCTTCGGGAATGACGATACGATCCGCTGTTGCCTGTACTTCGATGGTGGAGCCATCGGGCATAATGCCCTGTGTTGTGACTTTGTCGCGGATGATCTGCACATTGGGTTTGCAGGCCTTGCGGCTGTCACCGACAAAGTGAGCGTCCAATATGGACCAGTTCACAATCGGCGGGATAATAAAGAACAAGGCGACGATGGCCAGAACAGACATGACCCCGTTGAACCAATCAGGCACCAAATTGGTGCGCACCCAACCGACAACACCAATAGTACTGGCGGGTGGCGGCAAATCAGGCCTTGGCCTAAAGACAGCCTGAGTTTCGCCGTAATCTGAATTACTCATGACGTCACCTCCCCACCAACGCAACGCGGGCGTTGTACCAATTCATCACACCCGAGATACTCAACGAGATGATGCAATAGGTGCCCATCACCATGGCCATACATTCCAGCGCCTGGCCCGATTGGTTCAACACCGTACCGGCCCAGACCTGGGTCATTTCCGGATAGCCAATGGCCGGTGCCAGGGAGGAATTTTTCACCAGGTTCAGATATTGCGAGATCAGGGGCGGAATTATGATGCGCATGGCCTG
This sequence comes from Alphaproteobacteria bacterium, assembly GCA_028824965.1. Taxonomy (GTDB): domain Bacteria; phylum Pseudomonadota; class Alphaproteobacteria. Next base: position 1,206 of record JAPKBD010000325.1, read on the forward strand.
GGGAATGATCACCAAGCGCAAGGTGGTCGTCGGCTTGATGCCAAGGGCATGGGCCGCTTCCGTTTGACCGTGGGAAACCGCCTGAATGCCGGCACGGACAATTTCACCAATAAAGGCCGCAGTATAGATGGTCAGAGCCATCAACAGGGCCAGGAATTCCGGGATAATGACGGAGCCACCCTTAAAGCCAAAGCCTTGTAGACGTGGCAAGCTCCACGTCCAGGGCATACCGGTGACCAGGGCCGCCAGCATGGGCAAACCAAATATCAGGCCAAGACCGACCCAAATTGTGGGGAAACCCTGGCCGGTTGCTTCGCGTCGGCGCTTCACCCATTTCGCCAGGACAATCGTCGACAGAAGGCCAATGACAAATGCGATGGGCACTGCCATAAATCCGGTCTCCGCCTGCATGGCAGGATAGAAAATGCCGCGATTATTTATAAAAACATTGTCGAAGAAAATGATCGAACTTCGCTGTTGCGGCATCAATTGCAGGACGCCGATATACCAGAACAGGATCTGCAAAAGCAGGGGGATATTTCGGAACGTCTCCAAATACACAGCGGCCATACGGGAGATCAGGAAGTTTTTCGACAGGCGCATGATGCCCAAGGTGAAACCAAGAATTGTCGCGAGGACGATACCTACCGCGGACACAAACAAGGTGTTCAGGACGCCGAGGAGAAACACAGTACTGTAAGGTGAGGCTTCAGTATATTCGATCAGGGAAAACGGCACCCCGAACCCGGCCGGATGATCGAGGAAACCGAAACCACTGGCAATGCCGCGTTTTTCGAGATTTTCAATCGTATTGACCGTCAGCCAGGAGAAAAAAATCACCACGGCGCCGGCCATTATGACCTGATATATTATTGCACGAACCCGCGCATCGTAAAGTATCGATGCTTTCCCAGGTTTAACACTACCTTCGGCTACGGCCATCACACCCCCCGCTGCCTAACAATTCTAAAAGACGTGGTAACGGATCAAACAGATTGCCTTAGATTAAATCCTGTGCGGCTTATTCTCGTTTGATTGCTACCAGTCCGGAAAACAAAAAACCGCCCCGGCGTGGCACGCCCAGCCCCAATTACTATTTTTTGGGTCGGACGCGCCATCGCCTAGACGGTCATCAATGCTCTAATAATAAAGCTTTGACTTAAATCGTTACGTTGCGATCAACGGAACGGTGGTGAGTACAGGATGCCGCCCTTGTTCCAGGCTGCATTCACACCACGGGTCAGACCAATCGGCGTATTCGGGCCGATGTTCCGATCATAGCTTTCGGCATAGTTGCCGACCTGTTTGATGACGTTCAGGGCCCAATCGTTGGGCAGACCAAGACGTGCACCATATTCACCCTCGACACCCAGCAGACGCTTGACCTCTGGGTCATTGGAGGAACCCTTCATGCTGCCTACATTGGCGGCGGTCAGGCCTTTTTCCTCAGCAATGATCAAGACATTGAGGGTCCAACGCACCACGTCGCCCCATTGGTTGTCGCCGTGACGGACCAGGGGACCGAGGGGCTCTTTCGAGATGACTTCAGGCAACACCACGTGGGCGTCCGGGTTTGGCATTTGCGAACGCTGTGCAGCCAGGCCGGAACGGTCAGTGGTGTAGGCATCGCAACGACCGGCAATATAACCGGCGCGAACCTCATCAGATTTTTCGAAGACCACCGGGGTGTACTTCATGTTGTTGGAGCGGAAATAATCGCCCAGGTTCAATTCCGTGGTGGAACCCGTGGTCACGCACACCGTGGCACCATCAAGTTCCAACGAGGATTTTACACCCAGGTCTTTGCGCACCATAAAGCCTTGGCCGTCATAGAAGTTGACGCCCGCAAACTCAAAGCCAAGCTTCACATCCCGATCAAAGGTCCAGGTCGTGTTCCGGGCCAGCATGTCCACTTCACCGGACTGCAGGGTTGGGAAACGGCTTTTGCCTGTTGTAGGCGTGAATTTTACCTTCATTGCATCGCCAAGAACAGCGGCGGCAACGGCGCGGCAGATATCCACGTCAAAACCGGCCCATTCGCCCTTGTCGTTCGGGGCTGCAAAGCCTGCCAAACCCGTGGTGACGCCGCAATTCAGCTCCCCACGTTTTTGCACATCGGCAATGGTCCCCGCAGTTGCTGCCGTGGCCAAGAAGGCCGCGCCGACACCAGCTGCCAGAATAGCTATATTTTTCATTGGTTGATCTTCCCTGTTGTTGTTTTCAACTTTTGTCATCAACTTATAATCGCCAATATGTAGCGTGCGGAAAAATTAACAAATCCGCATAGTCCGATGCCTCGCCCATGAAAACGTATACATGCAACAAAGCGTAATGAACGGTAACAAACAAATTCGCGTGCGACAACAAGATACAATAAGCGTCCATGCAAAAAAAATGGCGTCCCGCACAACCAAATGCCATTATGCTTGCCAACGCCTTTCGGGCTTAACAGACCGTGGGCCCTTCCCAAATACCCACCCCAATTCACGCTCCTGACACAAACGAGATTTTTGCAGATGAAAGACGAAACCAAACTGGTCACGGCTGGTCGCGATCCGGAGAGCAATCTTGGCATTGTGAACCCGCCTGTCTATCACGCCTCCACCGTTCTTTACCCCACATTGGATGCCTTGGATCAATCCAGGAAACGGCGAGAACAGGGGGAGCGCGGGGTCTATTACGGGCGCAGCGGCACACCCACGACGTTCTCGTTGGAGGACATGGTCTGTGAGGTAGAGGGCGGCGACCGCTGCATGCTCTACCCCTCAGGCCTGGCAGCGATTGTTGCGGCCCTGTTGTCATTTCTGAAAGCCGGGGATCATCTTCTGATGGTCGACAGTGTTTATAGCCCGACACGGCGTTTCTGCGACACCCTGGCTAAACGGATCGACGTCTCTACCACCTTCTATGATCCGACAATTGGCGCAGGCATTGCCGATCTGATCCAGGACAACACCCGCGTCGTATATGTGGAGGCACCGGGTTCACAAACCTTTGTCATGCAGGATATCCCCGCCATCGCCAAAGCGGCGCACGCAAAGAACTGCACAGTCATCATGGACAACACCTGGGCCTCACCGCTGTTTTGCAAACCGTTTGAGCTGGGCGTCGATGTCTCCGTACAGGCGGGCACAAAGTATATTGTCGGCCATTCCGATGTGATGATCGGCACCGCGTCCGCTACGGCTGCGGCCTGGCCGGAGTTAGAGGTGACCTCCCGCATGCTGGGGCACACCGCCGGACCCGACGATGTCTATCTGGCACAGCGCGGCATGCGGACATTGTCCGTGCGTCTGAACCAGCATTGGAAAAACGGCCTGGTGGTCGCAGAGTGGTTGAAGGCACAAAGTGACGTCATCGAATGCGTCATGCACCCGGCCCTGCCCGATGATCCGGGGCATGAGCTGTGGAAGCGGGATTTCAAGGGCGCTTCGGGCCTGTTCGGCACAACATTGAAACCCTGTTCCCGTGATGCCCTGGCCGCATTGATCGATGGCCTGGAATTATTCGGCATGGGCGCATCCTGGGGCGGCTATGAAAGTCTGATCCTGCCTCAA
>JAPKBD010000030.1 GCA_028824965.1 Alphaproteobacteria bacterium
GCCACAGGTTTTTGCCCGACACGGATTACACGGGTTACAAGCTTTGCAGGCGCCGCATTTGGCCGCGAGCCGCATCACTGCTTTTGGCAAAGCAGCCCGATTTGTTGTTTCCAACCGGTCCGATGTTGCCGATACGGCCGCAGCGGTGGAACTTTCCAGCGTGAATGGTGCCAATACGATAACCAGCGGCACCATGACAGAGCCCAATAGGCCTGTTTTTCTATTCTTCATGTCTCACCCCAATTTTCCGACGCCGATTTCTTACATTCGAAATCGTTCGCACAGTCTCCCCCTGTAGCGGAGCAATAATGGGGAAATTGCGTTAAATTGCTGTTAAGCACATGTAACGATTAGTTTAGTGATCTGTGATCACATATACTTGGTGCCGTCAGGGTCACTAGACGCGGTGTCATAACAGGTGGCATAATCAGTTCAGGTAATTTTCATATCCAATTTTACAGCACAACTCATTCAAGCCGGATGCTGATTGGTATCCGTGGGGTGATCTGGAAGGACAGCAAACATGAACGTATCCACATTAAAGGCGACAGATACCGGCGGCGACATTCGGGGCGATGCCGTACAATGGCAGGCCCGTGTCGATTTGGCCGCCGCTCATCGCCTCGCCGTATTTCATGGTCTGCACGAAGGCATCTTTAATCACTTCACCCTGGCCGTACCTAATACTGACGACCGCTATTATCAGATCCCGTTCGGTCTGCATTGGTCTGAGATTACCGCCTCCAACATCATGGAAGTCAGCTATGACGGCGACGTCCTGCAAGGTGAGGGAGAGGTCGAACGATCCGGCTTTTGCATCCATGCGCCCATGCATCGCCTCTCAAAGGCCGCTGCCTGTGTCATGCACACGCACATGCCCTTTGCCTCGGCCCTGACCCGGCTGAAAGATCAACGCATCCTGCCCATTGGGCAGACGGAATTGGGCATCTCCATGCAGACCGCCTATGACGATGAATATACCGGCCCCGCCTTTGATCCGGCAGAGGGTGAACGCCTGTTGGGCGCCATCGGTGACAAAAATATCCTGTTGATGGCCAATCATGGCGCCGTGACCATCGGCGAAACGGTCGCTGCCGCCTATGACCGGATGTATTATCTGGAACGTGTGGCCCAAGTACAGCTGCATGCCATGTGGACCGGACAGCCCCTGAATGTGCTCAGCCAAGAGGTTATCGACAAAACCGTCGCGCAGTTCAAGAATTCACCGCGCTATTACGGCAAGCCAAATTCAGAGCATCATTTCAATGCCCTCAAGCGCATGCTGGACCGTGAACAGCCTGAATATAAGGACTAATTCTAGAGTTCGCGCAGGTGCGCAAGAGCGCACCGCTCCTCAGGGGCGGTGCCAAGTCGGCATCGGAGCGCCGGGCTGTCGTCGCAGCCTATGAAAGAGGGTCTGCTTCCAACGCGGGATAACCGTCCGGGAAGATATGCATACCGCCAGCGTCCAGGGGCAGATCGATAGCTTGGGTAACGGCGTCTATGGGTAGCGCGCCATAGAGGTGTGGGAAAAGCATATCGCCCCGCGATGGTTCCCACTTCAGGGCCGCGCCCAGCTTCGCCGACCTGACCACCAGCAGGACAAGGCCCGCCTGCCCAGCCCTGTGCTTAGCGGTGGACGTGCGGACCTGAGCAAAGGTGGAAAAATGGATAAAGCCATCACGGGTATCATCGGCCGAGCCGACGTATTCGCCCAATCCCTGGGCTTCATCCCAAGCTGCACGCGGGCAACAATGATAAATCAGATCGTCATTCACGCTCTGGCTCATGCTGCCATCCAACCGCCGTCGACCATTAGGTTCTCTCCTGTAATATAGCGCGCCTCGTCACTGGCCAGAAAGGCCACAGCAGAGGCGACATCATCGGGCCGCCCCAAACGCGGCAAAGGCGTGCGCCGTTCCGAATAATCAATCAATTCAGCCTCATTCGCGCGCGGCGGCTTGCCGGTCATGATCTTGCCCGGTGCCACGGCATTGCAGATGATTTGTTGCGGGCCGTAGTCAGCCGCAATCTGTCGGGTCATATAAACCACTGCCGCCTTGCCCGTGCCATAGGCGAGATCGCGCGGCGATGAAATCATCCCGTGTTGGGAGGATATATTGACGATGCGGCCCCGCGCCTCCGCCACCACGTCCTGGCCCAACATTTGACGCACCGCACGCTTGCAGCCCAAAAAGACCCCCTTGGCATTGACCGCCATGACGTGGTCCCATTCTGCCGCCGTTGTTTCCAACAAAGGTTTACTGACGGACGTCGCGGCATTGTTGATCATCACGTCAAGGCGGCCATGGCGGGCGACAACGTCACTGACGGCGCGATCCAGATCGTCTTCCGATGTCACATCGCCCAGGACGAATTCGGCATTGCCACCCGCGTCTGCAATCTCCGCCACCGTCGGGCGGCCACCTTCCCGCGCCTCTTCTGTACGATCAAAAATCGTCACGGCCGCGCCTTCGGATGCCAGCAACTTACAAATCGCCCGGCCAATACCAGAGGAACCGCCGGTAATGATCACCGTTTTGTTTTCAAAGCGCATTCAAATGCTTCCCTCAATCATGTGAACCAACCGAACCGCGCGTTTTTTTCAAATTGCCGCGCTTGCTCTTGCTATCCATACGCCGCCGTTTCGCACCCAGGCTTGGCTTTGTCGCACGGCGGTGTTTAGGCGGTGTCGCAGCCTCCCGGATCATGGCAAACAGGCGATCTTTGGCATCGGCGCGGTTGCGTTCCTGACTACGATGGCTGCTGGCATTCAGGATGATTATGCCTGCCTGGGTCATGCGGCTGCCCGCCAAACGGCGCAGACGCTGCAACACGCCAGCAGACAAGGCAGGGCAGTTGACGGCATCAAAACGCAGATGCACCGCCGTCGCCACCTTATTCACGTTCTGCCCGCCGGGCCCGGGCGCGCGAATAAAGTGTTCTTCCAGCTCATCCTCGGACAAGAAAATATTTGCGGTGACCTGTATCATGGTTCTGTCTGTGATTTAGTTTGACGGATTTGCGATTGTCTAACACATCGGAGGCAGGTGCGCGCGGTTGTCTTTCCTGCGCGCTGTTGGCACTATCGGGACCAAATGGGAGGGAAACCAAAATGATACATGAACTGCGCATCTACACCTTGTCGCCGGGCAAGGTACCGACATTCCTGAAATTGGCAGAGGAAAAGGCACGCGTTATTCGCGGCGACGACTATGGCAAATGCGAGGGTTATTGGTTCACGGAATTCGGCACTTTGAACCAGATTGTCCACCTGTGGTCATATGATGATCTGAACGACCGGGCTGATGCCCGTGCGAGGCTGGGACAGAATGCTGATTGGATGAATGATTATGTGGCCCATGTGCGCCCTTTGATCCGTCGCCAACAGATTCGCCTGATGCATCCGCGCCTGCCGCTGAAGCCGCCGATCGGCGAAGGCAACGTCTATGAATACCGCTATTACAAGACCCACATGGGCGAGGCACCCAGCTGGACCAAAGCAATTTTAGACGTCATGCCGGCGCGGGAGAAATATTCGAAGAATGTCTGTTTGTGGCAGACCGAGGCTGAGAACCCGAACGAGGTTTCGCATCTGTGGGCCTACAAGGATTTGAACGAACGGGCGGCGGCGCGGGCTAAAACCATGGCTGATCCGGACTGGCAGTCATTCCTGAAGACAGCCGGTGGCAAGTTGGAGGAAATGCAGAATATGCTGTTGATCCCCGCCCCGTTCTCACCCCTTAAGTAATAAAGAGTAATTTGAAATGACCGAATTTAGAGAGATCACCAACGGCCTGAAGTTTCCCGAAGGCCCCATCGCCATGCCCGACGGCAGCGTTATTTTGGTGGAGATTGAACGCCAGACCCTGACCCGCGTACACCCAGACGGCCGCCAGGAAGTCATCGCGCAAATGGCCGGCGGCCCCAACGGTGCCGCCATGGGACCCGACGGCAAGGTCTATGTCTGCAACAACGGTGGTTTTGATTGGGACAGCGACGACGGCGTTCGCCACCCCACAGCGCAAGCGTCCGACTATGTCACCGGCCGGATCGAGCGGGTGGACATTGCAACCGGCGAAACCGAAACCCTGTATACGGAATGCGACGGCGAGCCATTGCACGGCCCCAACGACATCGTCTTTGATGCCAAGGGTAATTTCTGGTTCACGGACCTGGGTAAATCCCGGGAGTTTGATATGGATCGGGGCAGCGTCTTTTACGCCCGGTCCGACGGCTCCATGATCGTCCGCGCCGCCCACCCGTTGATGACACCTAATGGCATTGGCCTATCGCCTGATGACAACCGGCTCTATGCAGCGGAAACTGATCCCCGCCGCCTGATCGCCTGGGACATTATTGGTGAGGGGAAGCTGGATACAAAACCATGGCCGGCCATCAGTTGGGGTGAGTTGATCATGGCACCAGAAGGTGCAAAGCGTTTCGACAGCCTGGCGTTGGAGGCGAATGGCAATATCTGTGTCGCCACCTTGTTGACCGGCGGCATTACGGTTGCCTCGCCCGAAGGGGGCGTGGTGGAATTCATCCCCCTGCCCGATATCATGACCACGAATATCTGCTTTGGCGGGCCGGACCTGAAGACGGCCTATATCACCCTGTCCGGTGCCGGTCGTCTGATCGCCATGGACTGGCCCCGCCCCGGCCTGCCGCTGCATTTTCTGAATAAGTAGTCGAGCGGTGGCATCGCCTAGGATTGATCATCGTGTTGGGCTGTTGATCCCATCGTCCAACACCTTGATCGAGCCGGAATATTACGCCTTCATGCCGAAATCGGTCAGCGTGCATTTTGCCCGCCTGACCATGACGGAGGTGACGGACGCGGGCCTGACCCGCCAGGATGAGGATGTCGTGGCCCAGTCGAAACAACTGGCCGCCGCCAATGTGGACGTCATATTGTTTTGCCTGACGGCTGCCAGCCTACACAAAGGCATGGCCTATGATGCGGAACTGAAGCGTCGTATCGAGAGCGCCAGCGGCAAACCCGCAATGACAGCAGCCTGGACAGTGGTCAATGCCCTGAAAACCCTGAGCGTGCAGCGCATCGCCCTGGCGACCCCATTTGTGCCAGAAGTCACCGCCGATAGTGTGAATTTTCTGACCCGGAATGGCTTTGACGTCGTTAGAGCGGAAGGTTTGGCCTACACCGACAATTTCTCCATCGCACAAATCGACCCCGAATCCGTGCGTGACCTTGTCCATTCGGTGGATTGTGACGAGGCGGAGGCCATCGTCATTCCAGGCGGCAACATGCCGTGTCTGTCCATCGTCGAAGAGATGGAGGCGGAATTGGGCAAGCCAGTGGTGACAACCAATCAAGCCGGTATTTGGGGCCTGCTGCGTCATCTTGGCAGTGTTGACCACCTACCCGGCCTTGGCAGATTATTGCAGGAACATCTGACGCCGCGATGAAGTCATGGCCCATCCCTGCCTTTTTTAGAACAGACGATCATAGACTGCGAGATATTCCGCCATGCAATCGATATCAGCCATTTCCATATTGGTGCCCGATTATGACGAAGCCATAAATTACTACGTTGGTATTTTAGGCTTTGTATTGGTTGAAGATACCAAGCTGTCGGATTTGAAGCGATGGGTCCTCGTGTCCCCGACAAAAGACCATGAAACCTGTCTGTTGCTCGCAAAAGCGGCATCGGCGGCACAGACCGCGTCCATTGGCAACCAAGCGGGAGGCCGCGTTTTCCTTTTACTGGAGACGGACGATTTTGAGCGGGACTATGAAAAATACCAACGCTTGGGCGTCAAATTTTTAGAAGAACCTCGGCATGAGCCTTACGGCATCGTCGCCGTTTTTAAAGACGTCTTCGGCAATAAATGGGATTTGATCGAACGGACTAAGGTGTCCCCATAATGGGATTTCGTTATTCCATACCCAGGGCGTGTTTGTAGGTATCGATCAGGGCTTCCATTTCCTGTTGGTCGGCGTCGTTCATTTTGCGCAGTTTTACGATGGCGCGCATGATTTTAGGGTCAAAGCCGACCGATTTCGCCTCTGAATAGACTTCGCGCACATCGGCTGACAGGGCCGTCTTTTCCTCTTCCAGACGCTCTACCCGCTCAATAAATTGCCGCAACCGATCCGCCGCGATACCGCCTACTTCGACCATTCAAACCTGCTCCCGAAACATGAAATTCTACTGTGCCCAACAGTGCGTTGTGGCGCGAAGGGCGGAACATAAACCAACCCTGGGCATTGGCGCAATCAAAGAAGCCAGCTTATTCGGCGGCGGCTGAATTTGGATTGCGCGGGTCCTGGGCCCAGTTCAAATAGGGCTTGCCGTTGTCCACAGCTTCCATGGTGATACAATCCTCCACCGGGCAAACATGGGCGCATAAATTACAGCCGACGCATTCGGCATCAATGGTTCCGAACCGTCTGTCCGTCCCCTTTCCGGTGATAGAGATCGCCTGATGGGCCGTATCCTCGCAGGCGACATAGCACAGGCCGCATTTGATGCACTTGTCCTGATCAATACGGGCGACCAGTTCATGATTGATGTTCAGGTCCTGCCAGGCCACCAAATTGGGGATGGCGGCACGATGGAAATCCACCACTTCTCCATGCTCCTTGCTGTCCATCCAGTTATTCAGACCATCGATCATGTCATCAACGATTTTAAAGCCGTAATGCATGACCCCGGTGCAAACCTGAACATTGTCAGCGCCAAGAGAGATAAATTCCGCCGCATCGCGCCAGGTCTCAATGCCGCCAATGCCCGATATACCCATCCCGGCACATTCCGGGTCGCGGGCGATTTCAGCCACCAGATGCAATGCAATAGGCTTCACCGCCGGGCCGCAATAGCCGCCATGGCTGCCCTTTCCGTCCACGGTGGGGGTGGGTGCCATGATATCCAGATCCACAGAGACGATGGAATTGATGGTGTTGATGAGTGATACAGCGTCTGCCCCACCCAGCCTCGCCGCCCGCGCCGGGGCCAGAATATTGGTCACGTTCGGGGTCAATTTCACAAACACGGGCATCTGGGTCATGGATTTGCACCAGCGGGTAACCATTTCCACATATTCAGGCACCTGCCCCACGGCAGATCCCATGCCACGTTCAGACATGCCGTGGGGGCAGCCAAAATTCAGCTCCATCCCATCCGCACCCGTGTCTTCCACCGCCGCCAGGATTTTTCGCCAGGGTGCTTCCTCACACGGCACCATGAGGGAGACCAGAACGGCGCGATCCGGCCAGTCCCGCTTGATCTGCTTGATCTCCTGCAAGTTCACATCCAGGGGGCGGTCTGTAATCAGCTCAATATTATTGAAGCCCGCAATGCGCTGGCCATTCAGGCTGACAGCACCATAGCGCGACGTGGTGTTGACGATTGGCGGGTCTTCACCAAGGGTCTTCCAGACCACGCCGCCCCAACCGGCCTTAAAGGCACGCTCCACATTATAAGCTTTGTCTGTGGGCGGGGCGGAGGCCAACCAAAACGGATTTGGTGATGTGATGCCGGCGAAGTTACTTCGTAAATCTGCCATTGCCCTAACTCCCCACCAGAAATTTATGAATAGCGCCCGCGGCCACCTTGCCGTCCTGTACCGCCTGAACCGTTAGGTCTTCGCCCGCGACACAGTCCCCGCCGGCCCAAACATCCGACAGGGATGTCTGGCCCATATCGTCAGCGTCGATGCGACCACCACTGACCGCCGGGCTGTCGTCTGTTAGTGGCACGAACGCCTGCCCCACTGCCTTGAAGACCATGTCGCAGGGAATGTTTTGTTCAACGCCTGTGTCCACCAGTCCGTCGCCTTCGAGGCGAACGCCTGCGAAAACGGCGGCTGTCACATTGCCGTCACCTTCCAACCGCACAGGGCGCAACCAATGTTTGATCCGCACACCGTTGGTTTGGGCGAAGTCCTGTTCGTGATCGGTTGCGCTCATTTGTTCCGGGCCCCGGCGATAAACCAAAGTGACGTCTTCGGCACCGAGGCGTTTGGTCTGCACAGCAATATCGATGGCCGTATTGCCGCCGCCGATCACGACAATCGTGGCCCCCACCGACAATGCACCTAGGTCCTTGGCCTGGCGCAGTTTTGAAATATAGTCGACGGCATTGTCGACCCCTGCCAGATCCGCGCCCGGTACGCCCAGATTACGCACCCCGCCTTGGCCCAGCCCCAGAAACACCGCATCATAGTCCAGGCGTAATTGCGCCAAGCTGATATCCCGGCCCAGTGCGAGGTCGTAGCGAATTTCGATGCCGCCGATGGCCGTGATAAACGCGACCTCCCCCTGCGCATAGTCATTGGGTAGCTTGTAGGCGGCGATGCCGTATTCGTTCAAACCACCCGGCTTGGGCTGCCCTTCGAATATTGTGACGTCGTGGCCGTTGCGGGCCAAGGCATGGGCGCAAGCCAATCCAGCGGGGCCGGCACCCACCACAGCGACTGATTTGCCGCTGTCTGGTGCGCGTTCAAAAGGATGTTGACCAATCGCGCTTAGGTAATCCGTGGCGTGGCGTTGCAGCAAGCCGATCTCAACCGCCCGGTCGCCGGGACCGTTGCGCACGCAGTCGCCTTGGCAAAGGATTTCCGTCGGGCAAACCCTGGCGCAGGAGCCGCCCAGTATGTTTTCTTTCAGGATCGTCATGGCCGCACCATTGACGTTGCCGGTTGCGATGGCGCGGATAAAGCCGGGGATATCGATGCCCGTGGGGCAGGCGTTGATACAGGGCGCGTCATAGCAAAAATAGCAGCGATTGGCCTCAACCACCGCGCCGCCGTGATCGAAGGGCCGATGCACGTCGGCGAAGTTTTCAGCCAACTGCGTAGCGCCTAGTCGTTCCGCCTGAATGTCTGCCATGACCCATCCCCGTCGACCAAATCGTCCAGTAGGGAGAAGTGTAGCGAAAACCAAACGGTCTACGTTGTTTATTTTGCGCCGATCTTCGGCTCCGCGCCTGTAAGCAGACGGCGGATATTCTGATGATGGCGAATAAAGACCAGCACGGCCATAAACGCCGCCAGCTCCATCATCTGCCAATTACCCAACCAATAGACAAAGCCTGGGCCTGCCAGGACCGCAATCAGCGCTGCCAATGAGGAATAACGCAGGACTGCGGCGACGACTAACCAGGTCAAACAACAGAGCAACCCGGTCGGCCAGTTGATGGCCAGCATGACACCAAGATAGGTCGCGACGCCTTTGCCGCCCTTGAACTTCAACCAGACCGGAAACAGGTGACCCAAAAAAGCGCCGCCACCCGCCAACACAGCCGTATCGGGGCCGTACATATTGGCCAACAAGACCGCCGCAGCCCCCTTGCCCCCATCCAATATCAAGGTCAGGGCGGCCAGACTTTTGTTGCCTGTGCGTAATACGTTGGTGGCACCAAAATTGCCCGACCCGATGGAACGTATATCACCCAGGCCCGCCAAACGCGTCAATATCAATCCAAAGGGAATGGAGCCGAGCAAATAGCCAAAGGCCGCCGCCGCCCAAAACGGCCAGATATAAGTTAAATCGCCCATCGGACTTGGCATCCACTGATTCCTATTATTCAGGTATCAGAGTATACCATTTTTCCAGCAACAATGGTGCGCCAGACCCGGCCTTGCACGGGGCGGCCATGATAAGGCGTGTTCTTGGATTTGGAGTGGAAGCCATCTTCATCAATGCGCCACGGCGTGTTGGGGTCAAAGATCAACAAATCCGCCGGCGCACCCGGTGCCAGCTTGCCGCCACGCAGGCCCAACAATTCCGCCGGGCGGGAAGTCATTTTGGCCAACAGATCCAATAAACTAAGGGCACCATTGTGATACAGCTCCAACGCCAGGGGCAACATGGTTTCCAGGCCGATGATGCCGGTTGCCGCCAATTCGAACGGCAGGCGTTTGGATTCAACATCTTGGGGGTCATGGCAGGAACAGATCACATCAATAGTGCCATCCGCCAGGCCATCGACCACCGCCTGACGATCCGCCTCTGACCGCAAGGGCGGCGCTGTTTTGGCAAAACTGCGGTATTCCCCCACGGCAACCTCGTTCATGGCAAAGTTATGTACGGCGGCGGCAGCAGACACCGGCAAGCCCCGCGCCTTGCCCCTGGCCATGGCCTCAATCGCCTGGGCCGTGGACAAACAAGCCGCGTGATAGCGCCCGCCGGTCATCTCCACCAGGCGTAAATCCCGCTCCACCATAATGGTTTCCGCCTGGGTTGGAATACCCGGCAGGCCCAAACGCATGGCTATCTCACCCGAATTCATCACGCCGCGGCCCGCCAGGCTGGGTTCTTCGGGATAATGGCAAATCAACAGATTAAAGGCGGAGGCATAACTGAGCACCCGGCGCATAACCTGGGCATCGGCGATCACACGATCCGCATCCGTGAAGGCGACGGCGTCGGCCTCCGCCATCAGGCCCAACTCCGCCATCTGCTGGCCTTCCAGGCCCCGTGTGATGGCCGCCATGGGATGAATGCGGACGGAGGCTTTATCACGGGCCTGCCGTTTGATGTATTCGACCAGGGCGACATCGTCGATCACCGGTTCCGTATTCGGCTGCACGATGATGCACGTGACGCCGCCTGCGGCTGCGGCCTGGGAGGCCGAGGCAAGGGTTTCCTTATGCTCCGCCCCTGGTTCACCGACAAAAACCCGCATATCGATCAGGCCCGGACATAGGATACGGCCACCGCAATCGATGATTTCAGCCCCTTCTGGCGCGCCGTCTTTACAAACTTCGGGCCCCAGTTCGGTAATCTTGCCGTCCTCCGTCACCAATGCCCCGATGCAATCGAGACCACTGGCCGGATCGATGAGGCGGGCGTTGGTATAGGCGACGACACTCATGCCCCATCTCCCGCCAAAGTATCAGTCGGCCCAATGGGCGGTTGGTTCGTGGCGTGACGGGACAGCAGATCCAGCACCGCCATACGGACAGCAACGCCCATCTCCACCTGCTCACGAATAACGCTGCGGCTGATGTCGTCCGCCAGCTCGCTGTCGATTTCCACGCCCCGGTTCATCGGCCCGGGATGCATGATCAAAGCCTCCGGCTTCGCCTTGGACAGCTTCGCGCGGTCCAGGCCAAAGAAGTGGTAATATTCCCGGGTTGAGGGCACATAGGCGCCGTTCATCCGTTCGTTCTGCAAACGCAGCATCATAACGATATCGGCGTCGGCCAAACCTTCCTCCATATTGTGGAAGACTTCGACCCCCATGCGGTCCATCTGGCCCGGCAACAACGTGGGTGGGGCGATGGCGCGCACATGGGCACCCATAATGCCCAACAGCATGATGTTTGATCGCGCCACCCGGCTGTGCAGGATATCGCCACAGATAGCGACGGTCAGGCCGTGCAGGTGGCCCAGGCGGCGGCGAATGGTCAAGGCATCCAACAGGGCCTGGGTGGGATGTTCGTGGGAACCGTCGCCCGCATTAATAACGCTGCAATCCATTTTCTGGCTCAACAACGCCACCGCACCGGAATGCGGGTGACGCACCACCAAAGTATCCGGGTGCATGGCGTTCAGGGTTGCCGCCGTGTCGATCAGGGTTTCGCCCTTTTTGATGGCGGAAGCGGTCGCCGTCATGTTGATGACATCAGCGCCCAAACGCTTGCCCGCCAATTCGAACGAGGTGCGGGTTCTGGTAGAGGTTTCGAAAAACAGGTTGATCTGGGTGCGCCCGCCCAAAATGGATCGCTTTTTATCCACCTGGCGGTTTTGCGCCACATACTTGTCGGACAGATCAAGGATCTCTGTGATATCGGGCGCAGACAGCCCCTCAATACCCAGGAGATGACGAAAGGACGGCGGGGTGGGGGAAATATCACTCATCAAAAGGCGATGTTATAGGATCGACCGGGCCAAGGTGCAATACTATTGGCAGGAAATCTCAACAGTGAAGGATTGCCACGATGATCGAGACAAATGGCACAGATGGTGCCAATGCCCAGTTTGGCCCCGGACGCCTGGACCCGAACGGTCGCGTGATCATGCTTTCCGGGGCAAATCGTGGCATCGGGGCGGCCATTGCCCGCCGCCTGGTGGATGCCGGATATCGCCTTAGCCTTGGTGCACGATCGCCGGCGGGCATTGAACGAAACAACGATGACAACTGCTTATGCCAGGCATTTGACGCGTTGGACCCCGAATCGCCTCAGGCCTGGGCCGATGCAACGGTGGCAAAGTTTGGCCGGATTGATGGCCTGGTCAACAACGCCGGCGTCGCTGCCGCATTTGGTTTCGATGATGGCGACGAGGCGGACCTGGATCGTATGCTGGAAGTTAACTTGAAGGCACCTTACCGCCTCATCCGCGCCGCCCTGCCCCATTTGCGTGCGGCTGGAACCGGGCGCATCGTCAACATCACCTCGCTTGCAGGCATGCGGTATAAGCGTGGTTCGGCCGGTTATGCCATGTCAAAGTTCGCCGCCATGGGTCTGAATTCTGCCGCACGATCCTCGCTATGGGATGACGGCATCCGGGTCACGGCAGTGGCACCGGGGCCGGTCAATACGGATATGATGCCCCAATCAGATGCTTGGACCAGGGATGACGTGACGCAGCCTGAAACCATTGCCGATATCGTCGCCTTGGTGCTGGCTATGCCCAACAATGCATCTGTCGCCGCGATCCCCATCAATGCCGTGTTTGAGCCGCTACCGTGAATGGAGCCGTGACGACCGCACAGCTGCATCGCTGGCCTTTGGTTTTTGCCGGTCTGTCCGGAGCCGTGGCGGTCGCCATTGCCGCAGGCACCGCCCATGATATGGAAGACAACCTGGCCGCGGCGGATTTGGCGCGCATTAACACAGCGGTGCGCTATCAAATCTGGCATGCTTTGGCATTGCTCGGCGTTGCCGCACTGAGCCGCAATCTGAGTCTGAGGGGGTGGCCACACAGATTAATGCCACTACGGATCGCAGCCTGCGGCTTTGCCATTGGCAGCGTCATGTTCTGCGGCGGGCTGTATTTGCTATCGTTTACGGGCCTGGCCTATTTCGGCTGGCTGGCACCCATCGGCGGGTTATCATTTATAGTCGGCTGGTTAGCGTTGGCCTGGTCCGGCATCACGTCGAACGATTAGATTTACCGGTATTCATCAAGCAACGCTTTCCAGGCAGCACTGCTTTTGTATTGCTTTAAAGCCTTATTAAATTCCTTCACGAACGGTGCCCAATCCCGCGTGGGAAACAAAATCGCCCGGAATGCCACTTCATCAAATCCAGGCGCGGCAAATGCCAAAGCCGGCGTGAACTTCAATTTCTTTGTACGAATGACCCATTTTGCTACATTTTGATCCAGGATGCCGTAGTCGGCCCGATTTCCTTGCACCATTTGAAGTAGGCTCGAAAAACGATGAACGCGCGTCACCGATATGGTGCCGTCTGCGATCATTTTCTCAAGCGAGGGATAGCGATAGCCATGCATTACGGCGATTGTCTTCCCGGCTAATTCCTGTGAGGCAAAGCGCGGCGCAGACGTTGCCTTTGCCTGGTCGGGCATGGTGGCACGGGTCATCACGACATTGTCTGAGACCTGGATTATACTGTCGGTCCAGATTGTATCCGCAGGGTCGTGACGCCATTCAATGGCACCTGCTACGGCATCTACGTGACCCTTTTTGATCTCTTCCTGAAGTCGTTTTTTTGGCAGGACAATCATTTCAACGCGATAATTGATGGTCTTGGCAACAGCCTTTATGGCATCGCCAACAATACCGAAAAAGGCATCACCCTTCGGCATCAGGTAAGGCGGGTAGCCGCTTTCAGACATCCCCAGGCGGATCAGGCGTTCCTCAGCTTGACTGCTGCCGGGTTGCGCCAAACATATGCCCACGGCTAGCAATACAACCGATTGAACAAATACTGCGCATTGCTTACCAAAGATCATAGCACACCTAAATTTCACGAAAAATCATCTAAAAACAGCTGAACAGTCCCACTTGCAGAGACATGTAATGTTCAATTAAGCCATCAAAGAAAAAACTCCAGGCTAGCGTAAAAGCACCGTTATATCCCGCAACCAAAGCCATGCCGAACAAGCCGCCCGCACCGATTGTTGCAAAATTTGCCATTCCTTTTCCCATAAGCGCACTATAATCCAATCCCGACTTTTCGAAAAGAACGATCGCATGTCCGCAATGACGCCGCTTATCAGCATCCTCATGGCCGCCCATCAAGCAGAACGGACCATCGTCGCGGCAGTGCACAGCGTTATTCAGCAAAGGCACGCACATTGGGAATTGCTTATCGCATCCGACTGCGGCGCAGACTATATCGGCCTGTGTCGGGCCCATGGCATTGACGACAACCGCATTCACATGGTCACGACGCCCAATGTCGGCTCCGGCCCTTCTGCGGCGCGCAACGCAGCCCTTGGTCAGGCGCGGGGGGATTACCTGGCTATTCTCGATAGCGACGACACCTGGCACCCGGAAAAGCTATCGGCTTTGTTACCCCTGGCCATACACACGGGCCTGGCCTGTGACAATACCTGCGCCGTTAATCCCGACGGCAGCGTCATCGATACGGCATATCCCATAGACAGCACGGCCAGAGAGATCGATGCTCTGACCATGATCAACAGTGGCGTGCCCCATTTTCCTATTCTGCGTCGGGAACTCGCCGGTGACGGCTTTCACAGCTCACTGCGTTTCGCCGAAGACGTGGCCTTCAATATGGAAGCCATTGCACGCGCTGGTACAATGACGTTGCTGCCGCAACCCCTTACCCACTATATCCAACGTCCCGGCAGTGCCACCAACAATGCCACAGCCTGGCTTCGGGCAGAGGCCGCATACGCCCACATTTTGGAGATGTTGGCGGCCGGAGACTTGACGGTGCCATCCGGTAAAGACTCTGCAATAGAGGCGGCTTTCAAAAATAAACGCCAGCTTAACCTAGCCTATGGCGTGGCGGTGAACGGGGAACCGGACCTAACGTTCCAGGCCTTCATATCGCGAATACGTAAAAAGCGTTGAACAGCCTTGGCAAAGGCATTGTTTTGGTGAAGTATGACGCCCGGTCGGTTTCATCCGCCGAACAAAATGAAAATTCGTATGTTTTCAGACTTATTGGCCGCCTTATTGGGGAGGCCTTTTGGGTTCCGCCCAGGCGGGGATTGAAAGCATACGGCTAACAACTAGGGAGGACTTATGTGATGAACATTTACAAAAGATCCGGCAAGGCTACTCTGCTGCTGGCCACGGGATTGGCCGCTGCAGTCAGCTTGACCGCCGGCATCGCCAATGCCGCTGATGAAGTGGTTATGGCGGTACCGACATTTCTAACCGGCGCTGGCGCACCAGCTTTTGGCGTGCCTGCACGGAATGGCGCGGAACTGATTATTGAGGCGATTAACAAAGGCACGCTACCCGCACCGTATGATAAAAGCGGTAAGGGTCTGGCAGGTCGTCAGATTAAGGCGCTGATTTATGATGAATCAGGTGGCGGGGCCAAACAGGTCACCGAATTCCGCAACAAGGTTCAAAAACAGGGCGTTGACCTGTTCGTCGGCTACATTTCTTCAGGCACCTGTGCCGCCATCACACCGGTGGCCGAAGAATTGAAGATGCTGACCATCTTCCCAATTTGCGGCACCCCGCGGATTTTTGAAGAAATCAACACAAAGCCGAAATATGTCTTCCGCACCATGGGCCATGCGACGGCTGATGGCGTGGCAGAGGCGTTGTACGTCAAGGCCAATATGCCCAACGTGAAGGGTTACACCGGGATCAACCAGAATTATGCCTGGGGTCAGGATTCCTGGCGCGATTTCGATCTGGCCATGAAACAGCTGATGCCATCCGTACCCGCGTCAGAGAAAGCACAATGGCCGAAAATCTTCTCCGGCCAGTATGGTGCTGAAATCTCCGCCCTGATGCTGTCGAAAGAGAAACTTGTACATTCCTCTTTGTGGGGCGGCGATCTGGAAGCCTTCATTTTCCAAGGCTCGGCCCGTGGCCTGTTCCGGAAAAAACAGCTGTTGTTTTCTGTGGCTGATACATCCGTCTATCGCCTTGGCAAAAAAGCACCGGCCGGTGCCATTCTCGGTGCCCGTGGCCCCTACGGCATCTTTGCCGCCAATGTGGACACGCCATTGAATAATTGGTTCCGCAAGGTCTACCTCGATCGGTATTCCGTACCGCCCGTCGGTGGTTCCTATCAGGCAGCTCAAGGTGTGCTGGCTGCCAAATATGCCTATGACAAGGCAGCAGCAGCCAATGGCGGCAAATTCCCCTCCAAGGATCAGGTTATTGCCGCCCTGGAAGGTGCCACCTATCAAGGTATCGCCGCCAAGGTTCACATGAACCGCTCCAACGGCCATCAGGCTGCCACCAAACACATGATCGGTGTGCTGCAGTGGGACAAGGAAAAGGGCGAACCCATCATGACGAAAGTCACCGAATTTGCACCTGACTGTGTGATGCCGCCTTCCGGCATCAATGGCACGGAATGGCTCAAAGGCGGCATGAAGGGCGCTAAGTGCTAAGACCGTTACCACCGGGGGTGCCTAAATTGGCACCCCCGGAACTTTTTAGTCATATATTTTTTAATTTTTCCAAAATAGCGAGACCACAGTGCAAGAACTGATCGTCATCCTGGTCGACGGTTTGGTTTTTTCGTCCTACCTGTTCATGGTCGCCGTCGGGCTAACCGTGATCTTTGGCGTGATGAAAATCCTTAATGTGACCCATGGATCCTTTTACGCCTTTGGCGCCTATATGTCGGCCACTCTGATCGGTGCATATTATGAAACCGATCTGCCGGAATTCGGCGGCTTCCTTGCCATCTTTGCAGCAGCGCTGATTATCGGCGTGTTCTTCGGCGTTGTCCTGGAACGTTGCCTGCTGCGTTTTCTTTATCACCGGGACGAACATATTATCGTGCTGGCGACGTTCGCCATGTTCCTGGTGCTTGAAGATGTTTTGTTGATGATCTGGGGCACCGATCCCTATTATGCATTTGAACCCATGGCATTGCTGGGATCTGTGGATATTGTGGAACTTACCTTTGATGTTTACAGCCTGACCTTGATCGGGCTGGCCGGCGTTGTGTGCCTGGGCCTATGGCTCGGCCTGACCAAGACCAAATGGGGCAAATTGCTGCTGGCGGTTATTTTCGATCGCGAAATCAGCCAGGCCATGGGCATCAATGTGACCGTTGTGTTCACGGCAACGTTTGTCATTGGTGCTATCATGGGCGCCTTGGGCGGGGCCTACATCGCACCGACAATTTCTGTTTCTCCCGGCATCGGGGTGGAGGTCATTGTGCTGGCTTTCGCCGTTGTTGTTATCGGGGGTATGGGGTCCATCCCCGGCGCTTTGATCGGCTCCTTGCTGGTTGGCATCTCACGTGCTGCCGCCGTGCATAAATTTCCAGAGATCGAGTTGTTCGTGATCTATGCGATCATGGCCCTGGTCCTGGCCATTCGCCCCGAAGGCCTCTTCGCACCAGCACAGGCCAGGAAAATCTAATGCGTTATGTAGATAAAACCGTTATTGGCCTGTCCATTGCCTTTGTGGTGCTGGTCTTCGCTGACTTTTTCATGGCCGAATGGATGCGTTTCATCGGCCTGCAAAGCCTGGCCCGCGGTGCCGTAGCACTTGGCCTTTTGGTCCTGTGGCGCACGGGCCTGGTGTCTTTCGGCCACGCGCTTTATTTCGGGTTTGGTGCCTATACTGCCGCCATGTTGACCCTGATCGGTTTTCACGACGCCTTTTTCTTGGTCTTCGCCGGTACATTGTCCGCAGGCGTTCTGGCATTCCTGCTGGGTTTTCTGCTGCGCCGCTATCGGGCGATCTTTTTTGCCCTGTTAAACATGGCCTTTTCGATGATCCTCTACGGTGTCATCGTAAAGACCGAAGAACTCGGCAGTACGGATGGCTTCTCCCTCGGGCCCCCGACCTTCCTGGGCTATGCCCCTGAAGGGGAAGCGGTGCAGACCGCCTTGTTCCTGTTCACCCTGGTCTTTACCTACATCGTCACCGTCGGGGTGCATCTTTATATGAAAACGACTTTGGGGAGTATGTCCATGGCGGTCCGGGAGAATGAAATCCGGGTCGAGTATCTGGGCTACTCGGCGGAAAAAGTGATCCACGTCAAATACGTCTTCTCGGGCCTGGTTGCCGGTTTCGGCGGCGCGATCATAGCGTTGGCCATCGGTCAGGTAGATCCTGATTCCATGGCCAACTGGACAGTTTCAGGTGAGTTCGTTTTCATTACCATCCTCAGCGGCATCGGCAATGTGGGCGCAACGTATATCGGCGCATTGGTCTTTGAGTTGATCCGCACCTACGCCTTTGAATATGCGCCACAGGTTTGGCAATTCATCCTGGGTGGTAGTTTATTGGCGATCATCATGTTCCTGCCCGACGGTATCTGGTCCCTGTTCTCCCGCTTTCGCAAGTCGGAAGGATAGGCCCCAATGACCGCCGTATTAGAAGTCCGTGACCTGCAAAAAACCTTTGGTGCCGTTGTTGCCGCCAAGGATATCAACGTCACGGTCAATGAACATGAAATCATCGGCATCATCGGTGCCAATGGTGCTGGCAAAACCACATTCGTTAATATGGTCACGGGCTATTTGAAGCCCACATCGGGACATATCGAATTTGCCGGTCGGAACATTATAGGCCTGCCGCCCCGGGCCATAACCACCTTAGGCATTTCCCGCTCTTTTCAGGTGCCCCAGGTTTTTATGTCGGAAAGCGTTTTCGACAATCTGATGATGGCCTATGCCATTACGGAGGAAAAGGGCATGGGTCTATTATCGCCGATGTACAACGATGAGCGCGCGGGCCGGGTTGATGCGCATTTGGATCGATACCAGATTGTCGAATATCGCAATGCCACCGCCTCCACACTGCCCCAGGGCGTGCGAAAATTGCTCGACATCGCCATGGCGGCGGTCAGCAAACCAACCATATTGATGTTGGATGAACCAACCTCCGGTATCTCCGTAGAGGAAAAATTTGGCCTGATGGACGTTATCATGGAGGCCCTGCGTCAGGACAATACGACAGTGCTGTTTATCGAACATGATATGGAAATCGTTGAACGCTACGTCTCCAGGGTTCTGGCTTTTTATCAAGGTCAAGTCATTTGCGACGCCCCCACGGCAGAGGCGTTGGTTGATCCCGGCGTGCGTGAATTCGTGATCGGAGAGGAATACCACCGTACCCGAACAGAGAATGGTAACGGGAACGGCAATAACCGGGACGATGATCAGGGGAGCACGGACAATGCTTAAAGTCAGTGGCCTCGACGTCAATATCGGCCCCACGCCTATCCTCCGAGGCCTGGACTTGGAAGTACCGTCAGGTACCATGTGCGGCCTGATCGGGCGCAATGGTGCGGGCAAAACAACCTTTCTGCGTGCCATCATGGGTGCGCTGGCGGCGCAATCAGGACAGGCCATCTTCGACGATCAGGATCTGTTACTGACCCAGCCCCACAAGCGGGCCCATATGGGCATCGGCTTTATGCCCGAAGACCGCCGTTTAGTCCCGGCCCTGACGGTGGAGGAGAACATCCTGGTGCCGGTATGGGCCACGGGAATGAAAGATTGGCGGGAGCGCCTGGAATGGATTTACGGCCTGATGCCGGAGGTCGCGGAATTCCGCAACCGCGGCTCGATGGAGCTTTCGGGTGGGCAACAAAAATTCGTCGCCTTTGCCCGCGCCTTGATGGTGGGGACGAAATTGCTGCTGTTGGACGAACCCAGCGAAGGCATCGCCCCGATCTTTGCCCAGCGCATGAGCGAGATCATGAAAAGCTTGAAGGATGAGGGTGAGAGCGTGCTGATAGCGGAATCCAATGACAAGCACGTGGCGGGCCTTTTGGACCGAACCTTTGTGATCGAACGCGGCAGCATCGTCTCGGGTAAATCATAATGGCTGTCCTGACGGCATCTGACTTACCGGACCGGGTCGCCGATGTTGATGCCTTGGAAGAGCTGTTGTCCCGTCCCAGCCAAGCCCTGGTCAATGACTTGGCCGCACTGGACGGCGACATCATCATCCTTGGGGTGGGCGGCAAAGTCGGCCCCTGCCTGGCCCGCATGGCCAAGCGTGCAGCCCCTGACAAACGCATCGTCGGCGTTGCGCGATTTTCCGATACGGAGGTCCGCCAACGCCTGAACGATTGGGATGTGGAGACCATTGCCTGCGATCTGTTGGACCGTGACGCCGTGAACGCGTTGCCCAAATTACCCAACGTGATCTATATGGCAGGCAAGAAATTCGGCACCTCAGGGGGTGAGCCATTCACCTGGGCGATGAACGCCCACGTACCTGCATTGGTGGGTGAGGCCTTTGCCCAATCACGTATCGTGGCCTTTTCCACCCTGTGCGTTTACCCCTTCACGGACGTGACCGGGCCGTTGAGCAATGAAGACGTCGCCCCCGTCCCTGTAGGTGAATATGCCAACTCCTGCGTGGCGCGGGAGCGGATCTTTCAATATTTCTCCCACCAGCACGGCACCCCGGGCCGCTTGATCCGCCTGAACTATGCCATCGATTTGCGTTATGGCGTGCTCTATGACATTGCCAACTGGGTCTATACGGGCCAGGCCATCGATCTGCGTGCGGGCCATGCCAACGTGATCTGGCAGGGCGATGTCAATTCCCAGGTCCTGCGTGCCTTAGGCCATTGTGAGACACCGTCGGCGCCCCTGAACATGGGCGGGCCGGAACAGGTCAGTGTCCGGGGCCTGGCGCAGATTTTCGGCGAACGCTTTGGCCTGACGCCGGTCTTCAAGAATACGGAAAGCGGCGTGGGCTGGCATAATGATACGTCCCTGGCGGCTAAGTTATTCGGCTACCCAGAGGTGCCCCTGGCCCGCATGGTCGATTGGACGGTGGACTGGATTGAACGGGATCAACCGCACTATGATCTACCCACCCATTACGAGGCCCGCGACGGCAGCTTTTAGAGCAATTTTCAATCCAGTCGATTGATTCAATTGCTCTTTCTTAAGAGATGGGACATGTCTAAAATAGACATGCTTTGATATTTGATAGGAGACATGACATGTCTGTTTTCAACAACCGAGCGATAGACGGCGTAATCCCGGCCACATTACTGGCCTTTGACACTGACATGATAATCGATGAAGCCGCCTCGCGCCGGCATCTCGCCCATGTTGCCGCCACCGACGGGTTAACCGCGATCACCGTCAACGGCCACGCATCCGAAGTGCATGCCTGCAGCTTTGATGAACAACAGCGCATTCTGGAGATGTCTTTGGATCAGGCCGGCGATACATTGCCCATGATCAACGGCATTTATTCCGACAGCTCCCTGGAAGCCGCACGCTTGGCCCGCATGGCAGAAGCAGCAGGTGCATCCGCGTTGCTGGTTTTCCCCCCCAACTCCATGATTATGGGCGGGCAATTGCGCCCTGAAATGGCCCTAACCCATTTCAAGACCATTGCCGATGCGACGGATCTACCCATGATTGCCTTTCAATATCCGCAAGTCAGCGGCCTGGGCTATCCGTTCGAAACCCTGTTGCGGTTGATCCAGGATGTGCCCTCTATCAAGGCGATCAAGGATTGGTCCAATGATGCCATGCTGCACGAAAAGCATATTCGCAGCCTGCAGGGGGGTGATGCCGGCCGGGCCATTACAGTTCTGACCACCCATTCATCGTGGTTAATGGCATCGTTGTCCATGGGGGCAAATGGTTTATTGTCCGGTGCCGGCAGTGTCATCCCCGAATTGCAGGTTGCCCTGTTCAAGGCGGTGAAAGCCGGCGACCTACCCAGTGCACAAGCCATCAACGATCGGATCTATCCCCTGTCCCAGGCGTTTTATACCCCGCCCTTCCTGGACATGCATAACCGCATGAAGGAGTGCCTGGTTCTACTGGGACGGCAGGATCGCGCCATTGTACGCCCGCCCTTGATGAAATTGCACAGCGACGAGATTGACCGCCTGCGCCAGGCGTTGGATGCGGCGGGGTTGTTAACGGGAGACGCCGTCGCGGCAGAGTAATCTGCCCGCCAAGACTTAACCCGTTATCAAGTTACCAAGTTATCCTGTGGCAATATATTGACGCATGGCGTCCGCTTCGCTTTGGATTTCCTCAATTCGGTACTTGACCACATCGCCGATGGAAATGATGCCCATCAATTCGCCGTCTCGCATGACCGGCAAATGGCGAATGCGCCGTTCGGTCATGATAGCCATGATAGTATCGATATTGTCTTCCGGCAGACAAAAGACCACATCCCGGGTCATCAAATCAGCGACCGGGGTTGAGAGGCATTCCGCCCCCATATCGGCCATACCGCAGACAATATCCCGTTCCGAGAGAATGCCTTCCACATAGCCGCTATCATCACGAACCAAAATGGCGCCAATACGGTTTTGATTTAGAATTTCTGCCGCCCGGCCAATTGTATCACCCATCTTGACCGAAATGACATCCTTGCCCTTTGTGGCAAGTATACGTTCAACATGCATACCCAATCTCCTACAAGAACGTTTCTTATATGATCTAATACTTTACATAATCTATTCTGCACAAAAGCTCACTGAAACGCAAGTAATTTCAAATGCAACGAAATACTGTAATAACGTTGTCAAGCGCTGGGCCGACGGGGCGAAATGCGTCGGGAAAGCCAACGGCGCAATTCATTACGGTATAGCTTTTTAAGCTGCAGCCATGTGATGCGACAAAATTTATTAAAAAAGAA
>JAPKBD010000031.1 GCA_028824965.1 Alphaproteobacteria bacterium
GTCTGGGATAAAACAGCTGTTTCTTCTGTCGAAAAGGCAATCCGGGCATCCGGCCTTGGCTTGAACCCAGCCGTGGATGGCCAACTGCTACGCGTACCAATCCCGGAATTGACCGAGGAACGGCGGGGCGAGATGGCCAAGATCGCCCACAAATATGCCGAACAGGGCCGTGTTGCGGTGCGTAATGTGCGCCGGGACGGTATGGAAGGCCTCAAAAAAATGGAAAAGGACGGAGAGTTGAGCGAGGATGACCTCCACCTTTGGGGTGACGAAATACAGGAAATGACGGATCAGACCATCGCCAAGATCGATGAGTCTCTGGTCACCAAAGATGCAGAGATTAAACAGGTCTAGCGCTAGAATGACTTCCAACCCATCACCAGAAGCGGACGCACCGCCACCGCCCCGTCATGTTGCGATCATCATGGATGGCAATGGGCGCTGGGCCAAGGCGCGCGGCTTACCGCGTGTTGCCGGTCATCAACGGGGTGTTGATGCCTTGCGCGGTGTGGTCGAGGCCGGCCAGGAAATGAAGATCGATTATCTGACCCTGTATGCGTTTTCGTCAGAAAATTGGAAGCGTCCGCCCACCGAAGTTGATGATTTGATGGGTCTGTTGCGCTTGTATCTGCGGCGGGAATTGCGGGATTTGCATTGCAATGGCGTCCGCATCCGCTTTATCGGTGAATGGCGGCGTCTGGCGGTTGATATCGTTAAATTGATCGAAGATGCGGAACGTACAACAGCCGATAACAACGGCCTGACCCTGGTTATAGCGGTCAACTATGGCAGCCATCGCGAAATCGTCGAGGCCAGTAAAAAAATTGCCATGTCCGTTGCTGACGGTACCTTGGCGGTCGATGATATCGATGAAGAGGTCTTTGCCACGCACCTCCATACCGACGGCATACCGGACCCCGATTTGGTTATTCGTACCAGCGGCGAGCAGCGTTTGAGCAACTTCTTGTTGTGGCAGGCGGGTTATGCGGAATTGGTTTTCATGGATCTGTTGTGGCCGGATTTCAACAAAGAAAGCCTGGAGCAGGCTGTCGATGAATTTCATCGCCGCGAACGGCGCTATGGCGCATCCAGTAACTAAGCCCGCATCCTCGACCGGGTCTTCATCTGGGGGATCTGAGCCGGGATCCAAACCGGAGTCCAAGCAGGCTTCGGGGCTGAAGACCAGGGTCCTTTCTGCTTTGGTTTTGCTTCCGGTGGTATTGGGATTGTTGTATCTTGGCGGCCTCAGTTTCGCACTGTTAATGGCGGTGGTGGCTGTGTTGATGGCAGGGGAATGGGATCGTCTGACTGGCGGGCCTGGATTTGGCTTGTTGGGCATATGCGCCGGGCTGGTGCTGTTGTTGGTCCTGACATTGGGCCATATGGAACAGGTGGATTGGGCTTTGTTGGCGTTGATGCCCGGTGTTGTTATTGTGGCCGTGTTAGCCTGGGTTAAGGGGCGGAAAGTTGTCTGGCCTATACTTGGTTTGGCTTGGTTGGGGTTGCCTGTTCTGGCGTTGCTTGTGTTGCGCATGGGCGATGGTGGTATGGCGGCCGTGTCGTGGCTGTTCCTGTGTGTGTGGTCCTGTGACACGGGCGCGTATTTCGCCGGTCGTGGCATTGGCGGGCCAAAGCTGGCACCTCGGATCAGCCCGAACAAGACCTGGGCCGGTTTGCTGGGGGGCATGGCGGCGGCAGGTTTGGTATCGATTTTGTTGGCGGTGTTCTTCGCTTGGGATGGCGTTATGTTGTTTGCTGTTATGGGGGCCGTACTTGCAGCTATTTCACAATGTGGGGATTTAGCCGAATCCTGGGTGAAGCGAACTTTTGATGTAAAAGACAGTGGCGCGCTGATCCCGGGTCACGGCGGTATTCTGGACCGGGTCGATGGCATCTTGTTTGCAGCCCCCGTTGTCGCATTGATAAGTTTAGCACCCGGCTTCAAACTGTTGCCATGGCAATAGGGGATGAAAGATTGTCTGAAGATAAAAATAAGTTAGCGCCACCGCGCCGGGTCACCATCCTTGGTGCGACCGGCTCTGTTGGCCGCAGCACCCTGGATCTGATCAATCGTCAGCCGGATGCTTATAATATTGTGGCATTGACCGCGCACCGTAATGTGGAACTATTGGCCGCCCAGGCCCGCCAATGTAACGCTGAATTGGCGGTGATTGGCGATGATGCCTGTTACGACGCCCTAAAAGAGCTGTTGTCCGGCAGCGGCATTGAAGTTGCCGCAGGCGCACAGGCCTTGTGTGATGCGGCGCAACGGCCCAGTGATTGGGTCATGGCGGGGATTGTCGGGGCGGCCGGTCTGGATCCGACCCTTGCCGCGATCCGCCGTGGCGCCATTATCGCCCTGGCGAACAAGGAATGCCTGGTCTGCGCCGGCGAATTGATGCTGGAGGAAGTGCGCCGTAGCGGGGCCACGTTGTTGCCTGTGGACAGCGAACATAACGCCATCTATCAGGTTTTCGATTTTGACCGGCCGCAATCGGTTGATCGTATTATTTTGACCGCATCGGGGGGGCCATTCCTGAACCTGGATGTCACGGCCATGGCCCAGGTTACGCCGGCTCAGGCGATTGCCCATCCGAATTGGGATATGGGTGACAAGATCTCAGTCGATTCAGCAACCATGATGAACAAAGGCCTGGAGTTTATAGAGGCCTACCATCTGTTTCCCGTTGCCGCCGACCAGATTGAAATTTTGATCCACCCCCAATCCGTGGTCCACAGCCTGGTCGGCTATGTGGACGGCTCCGTCCTGGCGCAGCTGGGCGCGCCGGACATGCGGACACCCATTGCCTATGCCCTTGCCTGGCCCGAACGTATGGTAACGCCGACTGAACGCCTGGACCTGGCCCGCATTGCCAATCTGACGTTTGAAGCACCAGACCCTATGCGCTTTCCCTCCCTGCGTCTGGCGCGGGAAGCATTGGGGCAGGGCGGCACGGCGCCGACGGTCCTTAATGCCGCTAACGAAATCGCCGTCGCGGCGTTTTTGGCGGAACGCTTAGGCTTTCTTGAAATCGCCCGCGTGGTTGAGGAAACTTTAAGTAAGGTGGAGGTAACCTCCCAGACTGATTTGGCGGGCGTTGCCGCCGCGGACGAGGAAGCCAGAGCAATGGCGCGAAAATTGGCCGGATTACCGGCATTGGGTACAAATCGGTTAAGCGTGGTGCGCGGATAATGGATATGCTGTTGGGTCTTTTCAACGGGATCTTTATGTATGTACCACCTTTCCTGGTGGTGTTGACGGTCCTGGTCTTTGTCCACGAAATGGGTCACTACCTTGTTGCCCGCTATAACGGCGTCCGGGTAGAGGTCTTTTCCATTGGTTTTGGGCCCGAGATCAAGGGCTGGAACGACAAGACTGGCACCCGTTGGAAAATCTGCTGGATCCCCTTTGGTGGCTACGTAAAGTTCTTTGGTGATAGTGATGGTGCCTCCCGCCCTGATGGTGAGGCATTGCGGGAGTTGGCCGAGGCTGAGCGGGATGTCTCCTTTCATCACAAGCGTCTGGGCCAACGCGCCGCCATTGTTGCCGCCGGGCCCATGGCCAACTTCATCTACGCCATTATTGTGCTCGCGGGCATGTACATGGTCTTTGGCCAACGCGTGACACCGCCTGAAATTGGCCGGGTGGTGGATGAAAGTGTGGGCGCGGTAGCCGGCTTTAAAATTGGTGATGTTGTATTGGCGGTTGATGGTGACAGTATCCACCGCTTTGAACAGCTGCAGCAGGCGGTCTTCCTTAATCCCGATCGCGCCCTATCGTTTCGCATTCGTCGCGATGGCCAGGAACAGACTATTGCAGCCACCCCGCGCCTGACGGAAAGGGCGGATCAACAAGGCAATATGCACAAATTCGGTGACCTGGGTTTGCTGGCGGCTAGTCCGGCCATTGTTGGCAAGGTCTATGACGACAGTCCTGCAGCTGATGCCGGATTTGAAACCGGTGATCGCATTGTGGCCATTGACGGCTTGGTTCTGGATAATTTTGAACGATTACAGGATATTGTCGCGACCTCTAAGGGGCGTCAGTTGAGCTTGACCGTGGTCCGCGGGGGGGCGGAAACGCGCTTGAGCGTCGCCGCCCGCCTGGATGTTGCGGCGAAGGAAGCCGGTGGCCCCGAACGTTGGTTGATCGGCATCATGCGGGCGCCCTTAACGCCGGTAAAACTTGGTCCGGTTGCAGCCTTGGTAGAGGCTTCGACCACCAGCTATGACATGTTGGTGCAAACCTTGGCCTATGTTGGACAGATGATCACCGGCAGCCGGGGGACAGAGGATCTGGGCGGGCCGTTGCGAATCGCGCAAGCATCCGGTCAAGCAGCCCAGGTTGGCGTTGAACAATTGATTATGCTATCGATCCTGTTATCCCTGAATTTGGGGATGATCAATCTGTTCCCAATCCCGATCTTGGACGGCGGACACTTGCTTTTCTACGGCTTTGAGGCGGTCTTGCGCCGGCCGCTGACGGAAAAGATGCAGGAAATTGGATTTCGCATCGGTTTGGCGATGGTGTTGTCACTTACGGTCTTTGTAACCTGGAATGATCTGGTACAATTTCGTTTCGTGGAGTTTATTGCTGGCCTGTTCTCATAGTCGATTGAGACGGGTTTTTTGGAGGCCGTACTTTTGCGTTTTCGTTTAATCGCCCCGTACCTTGCTGTCGCCTTGTTTGTCGTCACCCTATTTGGCGCATTTGGCATTCTGCCGCACACGGTCTCCACCGCAGTTGCGCAGGTTGCGATTGCGCGTATCGATGTCCAGGGTAATCAGCGGATTGAGGCGCTGACGATCCAGTCCTATATGATAATCGCCGCTGGCGACCCCTTTAATCCCGCCCGTGTCGACAAATCATTGAAAGCGCTTTTCGCGACCGGTCTGTTTGCTGACGTGTCGATCCGTCGCCAGGGCAATGTCCTGGTGGTCAGTGTGGTCGAAAACCCAATCATCAATCGCCTTGCCTTTGAGGGGAATAGGCGGATCAAGGATGATGCGTTGGAACCGGAAGTCCAATTGCGCCCGCGCATCGTTTATACCCGCAGCCGCATTCAAGCGGATGTGCAGCGAATTCTGCAGGTCTATCGCCGCAATGGCCGTTTCGCTGCGTCGGTTGAGCCCAAGGTGGTTCAGTTGGAACAAAATCGCGTAGATTTGATATTCGAGATCAATGAAGGCCCTGTTACCGGCATCCGCCGCATTGATATTATCGGCAATCGGGAATTTGATGATGGTAAACTGCGTCGCGCCATCGCCACAAAGGAATCCCGCTGGTATAGATTTTTCTCCTCAGACGATAGCTATGATCCTGATCGGGTGACGTTGGACCGGGAATTGTTGCGTAAGTTTTATCTGGAGCGCGGCTTTGCCGATTTCAGGGTTCTGTCCGCCGTTGCGGAACTGACCCATGACAGAAGCGATTTCTTCATTACCTTCACGGTCGAAGAGGGCGCGCTGTATCAATTTGGTGAAATCGAAATATCCAGCACCCTGCGCAATCTTGATACCGAAGTGTTGCACAAAAGCCTGACCATGTCGGCTGGGCAGACTTATAACGCCGAGACCATCGAAGAGACGATAGAGAAGCTGAATTTTGCTGTGGGACAGCTTGGTTATGCGTTTGTTGATATCCGACCGAGGGTCAATCGTCGGCGGGAAGAACAACGGATTGACCTAGTCTTTCAGATTAATGAAGGCCCCCGCGTTTATATCGACCGCATAAATATCACCGGCAATATCCGGACTTTGGATAAAGTTATCAGGCGGGAAATGAAGTTGGCTGAAGGCGATGCCTTCAATACCGCTAAGCTGCGCCGTTCACGGCAACAAATCAGACGACTTGGTTTCTTTGACAAGGTCGATGTGGCGCAGAAACAGGGGGAGACGCCGGATAAGGTTGTCATCGATGTGGATGTGCAGGAGCGTTCCACCGGTGAATTGAGTTTTGGCATCGGTCTTTCAACAACAGAAACCGTGACCGGTGATGTCTCAATCCGCGAACGGAATTTGTTAGGTAAGGGCCAGGACCTGAATTTGTCTCTTGGCCTATCCACCGCCAAACAGGAAATCGATCTATCCTTCACAGAGCCATATTTTCTGGATCGTAATGTCTCTGCCGGGTTTGATCTCTTTAGCCGCAAGGAAGATCAGCAGGATCGCAGCTCCTTCGAAGAACAGGCACAGGGCTTCGGCCTGCGTTTCCGGTTTCCCATCACGGAAAATTTACGCCAGGGCGTGCACTATACTTTGCGTGAAGACACGATCGAAGATTTTGACGATGATGTCTCGCCCTTTATTCTTTTGGATGAAGGAAGTTTCATTACATCCTCAGTGGGCTTTGATTTGGTTTACGATACCAGGGACGATATATCTCTGCCCACAAAAGGTGTCGTCATTTCCGGTAGTCAGGCACTCGCTGGATTGGGCGGGGACGAACAGTATTTGAAAACCAATGTCAAATGGTCCTATTACTATCCCTTCACACGAGATGTGGTGGGAAATCTGTCTCTAAAGGGGGGGTATATTGTTGGTCTTGATCAGGATGTGAAAGTGACCAACCGCTATTTCCTTGGGGGCGATAGCCTGCGCGGTTTCGAAAATGGCGGTGTTGGTCCCCGGGATAAAGATACTGACGATGCCATCGGTGGCAACACGTACTTTGTTTTAACAACTGAGTCGCGCTTTCCCATTGGCCTGCCGAATGATTTTGGTGTTTTGGGCCATGCCTTTATTGAGGCGGGGACCTTGACGGCCCCGGATGTGAGCGGCCCGGATTTGCTGGACACAAAAGGTATACGTGCGAGTATTGGTGTTGGTGTATCATGGCGCTCACCGTTCGGGCCGATCCGCGTTGATCTGGTTCAAGCGTTCCTAAAGGAAGAACACGACAAGGAAGAATTGTTCCGCTTTGGTTTTGGCACCAGATTCTAAATTTGCATTGGAATTCTATATTGGAATGATGGCCATGGGGCGCGCACCACTAGTTTCAATTTTGGCATTTGTACTGCTTATCGGCAGTCTGAATGGTTCTAAGGCCTATGCTAATGGCCTTCCCATGGCGGTGGTCGGGGTGCTGGATTTTGCTCATATTATGCGGGCCTCTGATGCATCCAAAGACGTTCGTCGACAAATCGATGAAT
Organism: Alphaproteobacteria bacterium; assembly: GCA_028824965.1. GTDB lineage: Bacteria > Pseudomonadota > Alphaproteobacteria. Next base: position 7,152 of record JAPKBD010000031.1, read on the forward strand.
ACCGCAAAATCTATCGAGCTGAAATTCAGGCTGACGAAGTCAGATTGCGTCAGGCGGAAGCTGATTTGAAACGTCATCGCGGTGATTTTAGCGAAGAAGCCTATCAGGCCAAACGGCAGGAATTTCGAACCCAGGTGCAGGCGGCCCAACGGCGCGGACAAGGCCATAAGCGCCAATTGGATAGAGCTGCGAATGCGGCTATGGCAACGATCCAAAGCGCGGTGATCCCGATCGTACAAAAACTGACAGTAGCCAAAGGTTTCAATATCATCGTAGACAATACACAAGTTCTATTCGCCGAGCGGGCGCTTGATGTGACGGGCGAGGTGATGGAAGAATTAAACCGGGTCATGGGAGCGGTCGCCGTTCCCCAACCGAAATAGTGCCGCAATAGTGGCGAAATTGTAACGTTGTTAAAGACATGAAGCATGGCTGATCCTCGATTTTTTACGCGACAGGGACCTTTCCCGTTGGGCGAATTGGCGGCAATTGGGCATGCTGAATTGGCCGATCCGGCGACTGCTGATTTGGTGATCGAGGATATTTCCGCTCTCGAAACCGCGGGTTCGGGACATTTGAGTTTTCTGGATAATAAGTCCTACGTAGATGCCTTTGCCGAATGCCAGGCAGATGCCGCTATTGCGGCCGTGCGCTATCAACCCCGCGCCCGGACGGGAATGGCATTGTTGCTATCGGAACAGCCCTATCGCAGCTTTGCCCTGATCGCCCAAGCCTTCTATCCCAGGCCCAAACCCTTACCCGGCATCGCCGAAGGCGCGGTGGTGGATAAAACAGCGAATGTGGCTGCCGACTGTCAGTTGTTACCAGGTGCCGTTGTCCTAGGCGGCGCGCAACTTGGTGCTCGCTGCGCCATTGGCGCGAATGCCACAATTGGTGATGGCGTCATTGTTGGTGACGATTGCATCATTGGTGCCAATGTCTCTCTGTCTCATTGTCAGCTAGGGGATCGCGTAACCATTCATCCCGGTGCCCGCATTGGCCAGGATGGGTTTGGTTTCGCCATCGACCCAGATGGTCACATTAAGGTGCCCCAGGTTGGCCTGGTGCGAATTGGTGACGATTGCGACATTGGCGCAAATTCAACAATCGACCGCGGTTCCATGCGCGATACAATTATCGGGCCCGGGTGTTGGATAGATAATTTGGTGCAAATCGGGCACAACGTGGAACTGGGACGTGGATGTGTGATTGCGGCTATGACTGGAATATCTGGCAGTACGACGGTCGGAAATTTCGTCGCTATGGGCGGACAGGTGGGGCTGGCGGGACATCTGAATATTGGCGATGGTGTTCAAATAGCGGCGCAAAGCGGTATTATGGCGGATGTGCCACCCGGTTTAACAATTTGTGGTTCGCCTGCTGTACCGATCAAGGAATTCTTTCGTGGGGTCGCAAGATTGCGCCGCCTGGCAAAGCAACAGGGATAAATGGATGTTGATACACCATGACTAAGGCAGAGAGCACGGATCAGGCGGACGCTCTGGATATCTCCCGTATAATGGAGATGATACCCCATCGCTATCCCATGCTGTTGGTTGATCGCGTGGTTGATATTGTGGCTGGTGAAAGTGCTGTCGGCATTAAGAACGTCACCATCAACGAACCGCAATTCCAGGGCCATTTCCCCCAACGTGCGGTTATGCCCGGTGTCTTAATTGTCGAGGCTATGGCCCAGACAGCCGGCGTCCTGGTGGTTCATTCCATGGGGGCGGAGGCGGAGGGTAAGCTGGTCTATTTCATGTCCATTGATAAATGCCGTTTTCGCCGCCCCGTGGGGCCTGGCGATGTCATGCATATTCACGTTGTTAAGGAACGCAGCCGGGGCAATGTCTGGCGTTTTAAGGGCAAGGTCTATGTCGATGATCATTTGTGCAGCGAGGCCGGTTTCGCTGCTATGCTGGTCGAAGAATAGGATAGGGCTATGGTCACAATACATCCAACTGCAATTGTCGAAGATGGCGCGGAATTGGGCGAGGGCGTCCAGATCGGCCCGTTTTGCACAGTCTCCTCGCAAGCCAAATTGGGCGACGGCGTTGTCCTCGACAGCCATGTGGTGATCGCAGGGAACACAACAATTGGTCCCAATAATCGGATCTATCCCTTTGCTGCCATCGGCACCTCGCCGCAAGATACCAAGTATGCGGGCGAGCCAACGGAATTGATCCTGGGCGCCAACAACGTGGTCCGGGAACACGTCACCATGCACCCTGGTACCGAAGGCGGTGGCGCGGTGACGCGGGTTGGCAACAATTGCCTGATCATGGTGGGCACCCATGTGGCCCATGATTGCCAGGTCGCCGACCATGTTATCCTGGTCAACAATGTCATCCTGGGCGGCCATGTAGAGGTTCACGAACATGCCATTTTGGGCGGCATGTCCGCGGTGCATCAGTTTGTCCGGATCGGCCGTCACGCCATGGTTGGCGGCAAATCGGCGGTGGATGCCGATGTCATACCCTACGGCTCGGTCCTGGGTAATCGCGCCAACCTTATGGGCCTCAATATCGTTGGTCTGAAACGCCGTGGCTTTGAACGGGATGAAATTCATGGCTTGCGCGCGGCCTATCGCCTGCTGTTCGCCCAGGAAGGTACCATGCAGGAACGTATTGTTGATGTCGCGGCCATGTTTGCCGATCATGAGCAAGTGATGGAAATCGTCGCCTTTATTCAAGCGGATAGCTCCCGCGCCCTCTGTCAGCCGAAATTGGACCGTGCCGCCTAAGCTGGGCATCCTGGCGGGGCGGGGGGAACTACCCCGTCGCATTGTCCAGGCTGCCCAAGCGGCTGAACGGCCTTTCTTTGTGATTGCCTTCAATGGTGAGACGGAACCCGATACGGTGGCCCCCGTGTTCGATCATGCGGGGATAGACCATGCTATGGTCGACCATGCCTGGGTTGATCTGCCGACCGTGGGGCGCACCATCAAATTACTGAAAGAGGCCGGGGTGGAGGAGTTGGTGATGATCGGCCCTGTGGGCCGGCCCGACTTTGCCAAAATGAAGCCGGATTGGCACGGAGCCAAGCTGTTGCCGAAAATTATCCGCGCTGCGCGCAAAGGCGATGACGCGTTGATGAAGGTGGTGGTCGAGGATCTGGAAAGTCAGGGCTTCACCATTCTGGGGGCAGAGGATGTGTTGACCAGCCTTGGCGCGCCCGTTGGACAATTCGGTACCATGGGGCCAGATGCCGGCGACAGGGATGATATCGCGCGTGGTATGAGCGTCGTTGCAGAATTGGGCCGCTTGGACATTGGGCAGGCTGCTGTTGTGCGTGACGGATATGTGCTGGCTGTGGAGGCTGCCGAGGGTACCGATAGGATGTTGGAACGCTGTAGCCAATTTCGAGGGGCCAACCGTGGTGGTGTGTTGGTTAAGCGGGCAAAGCCGGATCAGGAACGCCGGGTCGACCTACCCACCATCGGCGTTCCAACAGTGGCCGCAGCGGCAGCGGCTGGCTTAAAAGGCATCGCAGTTGAAGCGGGTGGTGCACTGGTCGCAGACCGGGCAGCCGTTGCGGTAGAAGCCGATAGGCTGGGCATATTTGTCTGCGGCATCACACTGGGAGAAGACCGCTGAGCGGGACCGGGCAGAATTTCGTCCTGGTGGCGGGGGAAGCATCGGGCGATGTTCTGGGGGCGAGGTTAATTGCCGCCCTGCGCAAACGTCATGCAGAGACGGGCGATGGAGGCGACCTTCAATTCAGCGGCGTCGGCGGTGCCTTGATGGCGGCTGAGGGTTTGGACAGTTTGTTCCCAATTGCTGATCTGTCGGTGATGGGGTTGGCGGAAATACTCCCCCGCATGCCCTTGCTGCTGCGCCGTCTGTCGGAAACCGCGGCCCATGTGCGAAGTGTCAGACCCGCCGCACTGATCACGATCGATGCGCCGGGCTTTTCCTTTCGCCTGGCCAAACGGTTGGCGGGTGAGGGTATCCCCTTGATCCATTATGTGGCCCCGCAAGTCTGGGCCTGGCGGCCCGGCCGGGCGCGGCATTTGGCGGGGCGTATTGATCATCTGTTGGCCCTGTTGCCGTTTGAGCCCAAGTTTTTTTCTGACTACGACTTACCCTGCGATTTTGTTGGCCATCCCGTCATCGAAGGTGTGGCGGAGGTGCCGGGTGATGGCTCCGGTTTCCGGAGCCGGTATAATATTCCAGATAACGCGCCTGTTCTGGCCATGCTGCCGGGCAGCCGGGTAGGGGAGGTCAATCGATTGCTACCGGTCTTTGCCCAGGTCGCCACCCTATTGCGCGGCAAAAGAGCGGATTTGCAGATCGTCATCCCAACCGTGGAACAGGTTACGAAGGTGGTCCGTGATACGACGGCATCGTGGTTGGGGCAGACACACATCATCGAAGGTGCGAGCGGACGGGCTGATGCGTTTGCCGCTGCCGATGCGGCGCTGGCAGCGTCGGGCACGGTATCGTTGGAGCTGGCCCTGCGTGGCGTGCCGACGGTTGTCGCCTATCGCACCAATCCCATTACGGCCAGCCTGGTACGGCGGATGTTGACCATTCCCTATGTCGCCTTACCAAATATTCTGGCGGATGCACCTGTGATGCCTGAATTCCTGCAGGAAAATTGCCAGCCCCAACCTATTACCGACGCACTGGCTGCATTGCTGGACGATCCCGCACAACGACAGGTTCAACAGCAACAATTTGCCCATATCGCTGAAATGTTAGGGCAGGGTGCTGTGGCGCCTAGTTTGCGTGCAGCGGATGCCGTGCTAAAAACCATCAGAAATTAGAGTCGGGAAAAGGAACGAATAGTATGTCTTCGAGTGATGGATTTCGCCTGTTGCACACCATGTTACGGGTTATGGATTTGGACAAATCGCTGGATTTTTACACCCGTTTGCTGGGCATGAAATTGTTGCGCAAAACGGATTTCCCCGGCGGCAAATTTACCCTGGCCTTCGTCGGCTATGGTGATGAAGAGAGCAATGCGGTGATCGAGCTGACCCACAACTGGGACCAGGCCGAACCATATGAAATTGGCAATGCCTATGGCCATATCGCCATCGCCACCACCGATGTCACAGCGGTTTGCGCCGCATTGGAAGAGGCAGGTGCGGAAATTCCACGCCCCGCCGGGCCCATGAAGCATGGCACTACGATAATTGCTTTTGTCAAAGACCCGGATGGCTACATGATTGAGTTGGTGGAGCGGGGTTAGCCCCAACTACGGCTTTTTTGCAAGGCCCACGCCAACGGCGGCATAACCGCTGCCGACCACATGGAATTGCATGGCGACGTCTCCGGCATCGTTGCTGGCACCTTTCATGAAGGAGCCTTGCAAGGTGCCGTTGCGACTGTTGGTGCCGCTGATGGAGCCATGATATTCGGCACCGCCGCTATTGGTAACCGCAGCCATACTGCCGGTATATGTGCCGCCGTCGAGATTGGAGATGGTGGCCGTACCCGTGCGCGAGGAGAAGTCCCAGTTTTGGGTATAATTGCCAAAGGTGATGTAGGTACCGCCATTTGTGATATTTGCCGCCACGTGGCCTGAATAGGTGGCGGTTCCTGTCATAGCGGATGTTACCGAAGAGCCTGAAAGGCGACCCGCGACCCACGGCACCAAATGCAGGCGTTGACGCTCGGAGAAATCGTCTCTGCGCACTTCACCGGAAATAAAGCCCCACTGTGTGTGTTTGCAGGTGCAGAAACTGACGCCACTTGTCAGGCCGCTGGATGGCTTTACGAATTTGGACGTGACCAGGGCGATCCGTGCACTGCTGGTGCCACCGCCAATTGTCGGGCTGTTGGAGGTCGAATCCCGGATGCCAAAAATATCGTCGTCAATGAATGCCTGGCGTGCCCGGGAGTTACCCGTGGCATTACCGAAATGGATGACCAGGGCTGAGTTCGATGAAATGGCATCCTGGGTTTTTAAGGTCGCATGAACCCGGTTTGTCGATGCGTTCGTTGTGATCTGAAAACTACTCGGCGTGTCGTTATAGGTCTTCATGATATAGGCGGAGATTGAACCGCTGATTTTCGTGCTGACCAGTCCCGCACTATAGCCATTCAAGGTGTGAGAGGTGCGGGAGACACCAACGCCACTTGGTAGCGATGTCGGGCGTGTGTAGTTCTCTTGAAAAAACGTCAGCACAGGCGTCGAAGTATTCTCCAATGTCTGCGCAAAACCAGCCGCATCCAATACCGCGCTACTGCCTGTGTCGGTGTAATCGGAACTGATGACGAAATAGTTCGGACTCTCGTCACCAAAAAACGAATATCCGGAACCGTCTCGCGAAGTGGTGCCGCCGCCGCCGTCAACGCGAATTGGTGTGCCCGTCGTTGATAGCCGCACCGAACCACGGGAATAACCGGACAGATAGATCTTGCCGGTATCATTTCTGTTGTAAAAGCCCGCATCCAAATAGACACCCATGTACGAGACCATGGCAGATTTCTGGTTGGCCCCAACGCCGTCAATGGCGATTGAGGCATAGAGGGCAACAGAGCGGTCATCATTGGGAAAGGTGAGGAGGTTGGGCGAATAGGCGCTGTAGAGGATCGGGTCCGGTGCGCCGCCAAAACTACCACCATAGGCGTAGGGCAGCATGGGGATCAGCGTCTTGCCAGGGAAGCCTGTAAATAGATTGTGGGCGGCAATGCCCGTGGTTGGGAACGCGCCTTTAAAGGGCACGCCGGCAAAGACGCTGGATGGGTTGTCGTTGAAATTTTCTTCACGCAAGTTCAGATAGAAAAAGGTTTGATCATTGGCGCCATAGCCAAAGCCGCTGACCGGTCCAAACCGGGTGAAGGCCGTACCGCTGCCAAACGTGTAATCGCCGGTTCGGGCGGGTACTTTGAAATTATTGCCGCCGAAACTGCTGCTGGGTGATAGGAAGCCGGAGACTACTTTGCCGTCGCTGCCCCTGCTGTTTCGCAAGGCGACGGCTGTGGTCCGGCCGGTATCGAAATCGTAGCCGGTGTAAGGCGTATTGCTGAGGAAACGGCCACCATAGGCGAGGTTCGTGACCGGCATATCGTCGCCAACGTTAAATGATGGTGGCGGTGTTGGGAGAGCGATACCACCAGTGCCGCCACCTGTTCCCCCGTCGGTGTCGCCTGGTGGTGGGGGCGGGGGCAACATGCCTGCAGGCGGGGCCGATACAATGGCCTGGGGTTGAATGGTGGAACCCATGGTCTCGATCTGGGTCCGGGCGACATCTTCATTCGTTGGGGCCTCAGGTGCGCCGCCGGTACTATCCCCGCCGCCAGGGCCCTCTAAGCCGGACAGGCTTTCCACGGGTCCAACGGGTCGGGTGGGCTGGCAGGGTGCCTGTTGGGAGCTTGTCGCCGTGACCTGAAAGCCCGGGATACCCACGGTCCGGACCACGCCACCTGATTGTACGGTCATTTCACCAAATGCCAGTTGCGCCGCGACGACAACCTTGGCGGCTGGTTGCGACTGCGCGAGGCGAAGTACGCCAATTGAGTTGGCCCGGCCACCACTATCTCCGCCAGCACTATCACCTGCCGCGAAACCTGATTTTGCGCTGGCCTGATTGCCCACTTCCCGGATGGTGATAATTGCAATGCCGCCACGAATACCGATGATCGCGGTTGGGGTTTTCAAAGTAACCGGCGTTTTCTTTGAGATTTTACCGCCGACAAATCGAAACAATCCTTTGGTGGCGCTAAAGGCCAATTTGCCGGTTTTGGTATTCGGATCATAGACAAACTCATCCAGCACGACAGAGGAGTTGGGCCCGATCGTCAGGGCGGAACCATCAATGAACAACAGCTGCGTGCGGCCCTTGCCAGAGGTAACGATAAGTTCGTTGTGGAGCATCTCTGAACCAACAACAAGCACCCGGTCCTCGCTGTTCGGTTGGGTGGACATCGTTGCGGGATTAACGGCTGCGGCAACCCCGACTTTCGGTGTCGCGGCTAAGGCCGGGTCTGTCGAACCTTTATGTCCGATCAAAAATATGGTGATCAAAAATGCGAGAAAAACCTTATAACACGCTGACATATCGAATATATTTCCTTTGAATACTATCCTTAACAGCGCGTTACTGCAGCCGAAATGGGTTTACCATAGGGCCATAATGCACACGTTGTGGTTAATAACTTCCTAGGAAATTAAGAGTATTCGGCTCTACTCACACAGATTTGATGGTTGAAATTCAGCCTCGCAACAAGGCGGCGACCTTGGGCGCGAAATAGGTCAGAATACCGTCAGCGCCGGCGCGCTTAAAGGCCAGCAGGCTTTCCATCATCACCCTTTCGCCATCCATCCAGCCGCGATCGGCGGCACCGACCAGCATGGAATATTCTCCACTGACCTGATAGGCGAAGGTGGGCACGGCGAATTCGTCTTTGACCCGGCGGACAATATCGAGATAGGGCATGCCCGGTTTCACCATGACCATATCCGCGCCCTCGGCCAGATCCAACGCGACTTCGCGCAAAGCTTCGTCAGAATTGCCCGGGTCCATCTGATAGGTTTTTTTATCCGCTTTGCCCAGATAGGTACCGGAACCCACCGCGTCCCGAAACGGGCCATAGAAGGCGGAGGCGTATTTCGCTGCGTAGGCCATGATGCGCACATCATCGTAACCATTGGCGTCCAAATGGTCGCGGATGGCCCCGACCCGGCCATCCATCATGTCGGAGGGGGAGATGATATGACAGCCCGCCTGGGCCTGGTTCAGGGCCATGTGACACAGGACGTCCACGGTTTCGTCGTTGACCACATAATCGTCGCGGATCAGGCCGTCATGGCCGTGGGAAGTAAAGGGATCGAGGGCCACATCACACATAATGCCAATATCAGGTACAGCTTTAGCGATGGCGCTGACTGCTTGGCAGACAATGTTGTTGGGGTTGGTGGCTTCATCACCCTCAGCATTTTTCAGATCGGGTTCAACGGCGGGGAATACTGCCACGACGGGTATGCCAAGGTCCGCTGCCTGTTTCGCCGCATCAACGATGCCTTTCACACTGAGGCGAAAAACATCCGGCATTGAAGGGATGGCAACCTCTTCATCGCGGTCATGCACGAAAAGGGGCCAGATCAGGTCGTTCACACTCAAGGCATTTTCAGATACCAGACGCCTGTTCCAGTCATCCCGCCGGTTGCGCCGCATGCGCGTGCGCGGATATTGGCCATGGGCCCGGCCAGTGGCTGTGGCCGCCGGAGAGGTTTCTGCCTGTGTTTTATTGGCTGGTTTGATTTTGGCGATATCGGCCATTTAAGATGCCCTCGTGGAAGAATGTGCGAAAACGTTCGAATTATGTGATCGCTAACATATTACGCCGCAATGTCTTAATGATCTAGGCGTGCAATCGGGCCAGGGTACATGTTATGTAGAGCTAACAGTCGATTATGAAGCGGAGATTAGGTGTGGTGGACGGTATTAAAGTAGGCGGCGGCGCGGCGAAATCATCTGGGGCATCGGGAAAAGCCAATGGGAGCGCGCCGCGCAAAAAGGCCAAGCGTGCTGTAAAGGCCGTGAAAGCTGTGAAGGCTACCGCGAAATTGTTCGGGGCAGGGTTCCAATTGAAGAACCATGTGCGTTTCGTCACCGCGACCTCACTGTTCGATGGCCATGATGCGGCTATCAACGTCATGCGCCGGATGATCCAGGCGACGGGCGCTGAAGTCATCCATCTGGGCCATAACAGATCTGTTGAAGAAATTATTTCCGCGGCTATCGACGAGGATGTCCAGGGTATTGCCGTCAGTTCCTACCAGGGCGGCCACATCGAATTCTTTCAATACATGATAGATCTGTTGCGAGAACGCGGTGCGGGCCATATCAAAGTATTCGGCGGTGGTGGCGGCGTCATCGTGCCCGAGGAAGTCCGCGCCCTGCATGATTATGGCGTCTGCCGCATCTACACCCCCGAAGATGGTCAGGCCATGGGTCTGCCGGGCATGATTGAGGACCTGGTCTCCCGCGCCGATTACGATTTATCGCGCAAGCTGCCAAAAAGCCTGGCGAAATTGAAAAAAGGCAACCGCGGTGTCCTCTCCCGCCTGATTACGGGCCTGGAGGCCGGCACCTTGCCAAAGGCCATGGCCAAGGAACTGACTGCTTTGGTCAAAAAACGCACAGATACGGGCACTGGCATCGTTCCTGTCGTGGGTATCACAGGCACGGGCGGGGCGGGCAAGTCGTCCCTGACGGATGAGCTGGTGCGCCGCTTCCGCACGGACAACCCGGATATGAAGATCGCCATTGTTGCCGTGGACCCTTCGCGACGGAAATCGGGCGGTGCTTTGTTAGGTGATCGCATTCGCATGAATGCCATTGATAAATTCGCCGGTGATGGCTCTGTCTATCTCCGCTCACTCGCCACCCGTGGTTCGGGTAGTGAGCTGGCGGCCTGTCTGCCCGGCGCCATCACGGCCTGCAAGGCCGCCGGTTATGATGTGGTGTTGGTGGAAACGTCAGGCATCGGGCAGGGGGATGCGGCCATTGTGCCGTTCGTGGACCTGACCATCTATGCCATGACACCGGAATATGGCGCGGCATCCCAGTTGGAAAAAATCGACATGCTGGATTTCGCAGATCTGGTCGCGATCAACAAATTTGACCGCAAAGGCGCCCGCGATGCATTCCGGGATGTGCGCAAACAATATCAGCGTAACCACGAACTGTTCCATACGAACGTGGCGGAGATGCCGATCTATGGCACCATCGCCTCCAAATTCAATGACGATGGTGTAACCGCCCTGTACCACGCCATTCTATCTGCGTTGACGGATAAGGGCCTGGCGGACTGGGGCTCGACATTGCCCGTAAATGACACACGCCATTCATCCCGCCAGGACTTCATCGTGCCGTCCGACCGGGTACAATATCTGGCTGACATCGCCCGTGGCATTCGTGACTACCATGGTGCCGTTACAACCCGCTCCGGTGCGGCGCGGGAGCGGCAACAGCTGTTGGCATCCCGCGATATGCTATCCAAAGGCAAGGCACCAAAGGCGCAATTGGAACGCATGAATAAGCTGGCTGATAGCCGCATCAAGACAATTGGTGAGGAGGGCTCTGCCCTGCTGGCGGCCTGGCCGAAATTGAAAAAAGCATACGAGGGTGATGAATTCGTCACTAAAATTCGCGGCCGGGAAATTCGCAGTCAGTTAACGACCACCACCATCTGCGGCACCGCAATTCCTAAAGTGGCCTTGCCCCGGTATGAGGACGCGGGCGAGTTGCTGCGCTGGATGATGCTGGAAAACCTGCCCGGTTATTTCCCCTATACAGCCGGCGTTTTTCCCTTTCGCCGCGAAGGCGAGGACCCAACCCGCATGTTCGCCGGTGAGGGCGACCCCTATCGGACCAATAAACGCTTTAAATTCGTCTCGAAAGACTCGGATGCCAAACGTCTGTCGACCGCATTCGACAGTGTCACCCTGTACGGTAACGACCCCGATCTGCGCCCGGACATTTATGGCAAGGTGGGTAATTCAGGTGTCTCCATCGCCACCCTGGACGATATGAAAGTTGTTTATGACGGCTTTGATCTGTGTAAGCCGACGACCTCTGTCTCCATGACCATCAACGGACCTGCGCCGACCATTTTGGCCATGTTCATGAACACGGCCATAGATCAGCGCCTGGTTGACTTCAAAGCCGACAAGGGCAGGGACGCGACTGAGAAAGAAGTGGCGAAAATTAGCGCCTGGGTGCATGAAAATGTACGCGGTACCGTGCAGGCGGATATCTTGAAAGAGGATCAGGGCCAGAATACCTGCTTGTTCTCAACCGAATTCAGCCTGAAGGTGATGGGCGATATTCAGTCCTATTTCGTCGACAACAATGTGGGCAATTTCTATTCCGTTTCCATTTCCGGCTATCATATTGCCGAGGCGGGGGCGAACCCGATCTCTCAGTTGGCCTTTACCCTGTCCAATGGCTTTACCTATGTGGAAAGCTATCTGGCGCGGGGGATGAAGGTGGATGATTTCGCACCGAACCTCTCGTTCTTCTTTTCCGCCGGGATGGACCCGGAATATACCGTTCTGGGCCGGGTGGCCCGGCGGATCTGGGCCATCACCATGCGGGATCGCTATGGTGCCAATGATCGCAGCCAGAAACTTAAGTACCATACGCAAACCTCCGGCCGCTCATTGCATGCCCAGGAATTCACCTTCAACGATATCCGCACCACCCTGCAGGCATTGGTGGCCAGCTATGACAACACCAACTCCCTGCATACCAATGCTTATGATGAGGCGATTACCACGCCGTCTGAGGAATCTGTACGCCGGGCCATGGCGATCCAGATGATCATCGGCAAGGAATGGGGCCTGGCCAAAAACGAAAACCCCAACCAGGGTTCTTTCATCATGGAAGAATTAACCGATCTGGTGGAAGAAGCCGTGCTGCAGGAGTTTGAGCGGATCTCTGATCGTGGCGGCGTTTTGGGTGCCATGGAAACCGGCTATCAGCGCGGCAAGATCCAGGATGAGAGCCTGTACTATGAAACCCTGAAGCATGACGGCAGCTATCCCATTATTGGCGTGAACACGTTTATCTCTCCCGAACCGCCGGCGGAAAATTCCACGTTGGAACTTGCCCGTTCATCCGAGACGGAAAAGAAATCGCAGCTGAAACGTCTGGCCAGCTTCCAAAAGCGCAACGCCAAGGCAGCACCTGAGATGCTGGAACGCCTGAAGACCGCAGCCCGCAATGACGAAAATGTTTTTGCCGTGTTGATGGATGCGGTCCGTGTCTGCTCCCTGGGCCAGATCACAAATGCCTTGTTCGAGGTCGGCGGCCAGTATCGCCGCAGTATGTAGGCGTATTGGACCGTAATTCATATGGGAGCAATGGAATGGAACACAAATTAGGCGGTTGCCTATGCGGCGCGAATAAGTACGCCGTTCAATCCGAACCTGCCAGGGTAACGATTTGTCATTGCCGATTTTGCCAGCGCGAGACGGTTGAGCACCCCTTTGGAACGATCAAATCATGGATGGGCTACACTCACTTCCAGATGAAGACCCTGAAACATGTCGCCACCGAGATGGCCTTGCACGTGCTGGCCTACAATATCAAACGTGTCATCAACATCATTGGCATGGGGCCGCTCATCGCCGCAATGAAGGCTGCATAAGCGCGTGTCTGGCTTGTTTATGCCAGACACGGGACAATAGCCCACTCAGATCGCAAATTCTGGCCCGTTAGAACCCGTGAGGCCAAATACCAAATCCAGCCTCTTTCAGAACTTCAAAACCCGCAACAAGCTGTACAGTCCCAAATTCAAATCGTTTTTACACAGCCTGGACCCAAAGCGGAAATTGCCACCATATTCTCAATGGCTACTTTCGGCGCCGGAAAGGCATTTTCGACGAGCCTCAAAATTCAAGCAATGGCCAAACCTCATCGTTGAACCCGTCCATTTCTTCCACTGTCTGACCGAGGTTACGGGCGCGCCGGCGGTTTCCATCGTTCAATGCCTCACAAATTCATAACAAAGGGCGTGATACCGTTTTCCGTCACTTAATCTCGTTTGACGGGTCGCCATAATTGCCGACCACGGTAATCCGCTCTGATGTTGGCAATAATATTGTCAAGCATTGGCACAAGCGTAGCATTGGCATATTGTCTGATCTCCGCTTTTTGTGCTTCACTGATAGGAATACCGCGAATTCTAGTAGTTCCTGGCAAGAAATTTAGCTTTCGGCGAAAAAAATTTATCTGGTCCGTTAAGGGGTCACCTTCTCGATCCTGACGGCCCACGCGTTGCCATGCACCAAAAGGCCTATCATCCAGTTTGATGTAATATTCATGCCGTGTACTGTCACCATCGAATGTGGAAAGTTGTTCCAATTGCCAGCGGACATCTTCAAATGAATTTATGAGCCTTTCAACAATTCGTTTATTGGTGAAATAGTCAAAAAGCTTGGTCCAAATAATCGCTATGGCCGCGACGATACCGGTCCCTAACAAGAAGGCGGTCAAGGGAAAAGCGACAGTTTGCTGTATTGGAACTTCCATCGTTGAAGTGGCCCCACATTGTTGGACAGTTTGGCACCCTGTTTAGGGTGTCTTCCGCAATCTGATCATGCCATTAAATCCTTCTTCATATTGATGGAATTTTGCAGCTGTTGTTGGGCCTGTGGGGAAGTGGTCGATCCGGCGCGGTCGGTTGTCCACTTATCCGCAAGTCGCGGGCCGGCGTAAAATTCCGCCGCCGTCTAGCCACCCAGCGATGAGTGAAGGTGCTCGGTATTGTAAAAGCCCAGCCAATCGCCGATCACCCGCTCGGCAACGAAGCCGTCCGTCATCTCATGCAGATAGACCGCCTCATATTTGAGCGAGCGCCAGAGACGCTTCCTTCGCCAGACGGGACAACGGTTGTTATAGTTCCAGGGTCAGACGAGCAGATCTATCTTGATGTTAGATTTGGAACGCCCAAGTGATTGTCGTCTACCACTGATACATTGGGGGCAGCTCGATGTCTCTTCCTGGCAGATGGCTCGTTGCCGCCAGTGCAGTTGATAATTGACCTGCGGGGCCATTCATGTAACGCTTTAGGGCGAGTATATGTCGATGCATCCGGCCTTGGGTCGTGCGGGCCGGCCTCCTTTCCCTAACCTCGAACGGGATCATGGCTATGTCGATGAAAAATATCTCCGCCGGTCTTTTCACAGCAGTAATTGCTTTTGGCGTATTCCCATCTCAAGGACAGGCGGCAACGCAATTGCTGGCCTTGCTATCGACAGAGGGTGAGGTTCAGTTGACCTGCGAGGGCGGTGAATGCGCGGCCACGTTCAGCAGTTTCTGCCTGCAAAGCGATCGGCCTTCGCCACCCGCGGGCACCGCCTACCGACTGGGCAGCGGCGCTGATGTTCTGATTACGGCACTGATGTTCTGATTACGGCACTGAACCAACAAGGCCGCGAGATCAGCCTTGACCCCTAACAGGTGCTGAGAATGACGGCGATGCGCACTCAAGTCGCAGTGCGGCTATCAATCGCCAATAGCAAAGTAGAAGAATTGGGTCTGCACCGCGTGCGCATTACGGTCGGCACAAACGTCACCTTGCGGCCGGTGCCCTGGGCCGGTGATCCCAATCCGTTAAGCGAGGCGGAAGTCGCCGTCGCCGAATCGACGCTGCGGCAAGCGGGCAGCCAACTCGTTGATGGCAACAAAATTCATACCGCGGCAGTGCGCTGGCTGTCGGGCCTGGCCAACGCTCTTCCGGAAAACGACGCTGACGAAGCCCTGGTGCGCCGGCGCTTGGTTCGGAACGCCGTTACGGGATCGTTGCGAAAGATGAATCCGGAAGCCAGAAAAATTGCCCAAAACACGCTGTCGGGTTGCAGTATGGATCTGCAATTGCTGATTCGTCCTGACTTGAGAAGCTGTTTGGAAAGCGCGCATGACGCCTTTCTTTGGAATCTAAATGCAGACTATTGGAGCGCGGTGCGCGGCGGCAGTTAAGCATAGG
>JAPKBD010000326.1 GCA_028824965.1 Alphaproteobacteria bacterium
GGAACCATCAACCACCCGCAGCCCGTCAATGCCATGCACCTTCAGACGTTCGTTCACCACGTTGCGATCAGGTGTGCCCATGCGGCAGGTGCCCGTGGGGTGATAGGTGGTTTCAGCCGTACGCCGAATCCAATCCAGCATGGCGTCATCGCCCTGGATATCTTCGCCCGGTGCTTCCTCAACACCCCGATAGGCATCCAGGGCGGCAGCGTTCATTAGATCCCGGACTTTTTGTGCGCCATCCAGAATGCACCTTTGATCGGTTTCTGCATCCAGGAAATTGAAGTTGATGGCCGGATAGTCCTCAGGATTATCAGTTTTGGCATGGATATGGCCGATACTGTCGGGGCGGCATTGATAGATCGTGGCGATCATGCCTGGTTCTTTGCCTAAGTAACGCTTGTTAGGGTCGTCATAACGGAAGGGCACCAGATGCAGCTGAATATCCGGCGTCTCCAATTCCTCCCGCGTGCGCATAAAGGCCAGCATGGGCGCTGACGGCATGCCCAGAAATCCCTGGCGGTTAAAGGCATAGCGCAGGGCCTGCCAACCCAACCCCAATCCATTGACCTTGCCATTGTACGTCACGCCGGATTGGGTGACTTTCCATTTCATCCTAGGCGCAACATGGTCGCGCAGGTTCTCCCCCACGCCCCAAAGGTCATGATTGACTTCTATCCCAAGGTCTTTCAGGCGCGCGCCCTGGCCGATGCCCGATAGTTCCAGTATTTGCGGTGATTTGATGGCACCGGCACACAGGATCACCTCGACCCTGGCCTTGGCCTGTTGCCGCTGTCCACCCTGGCTATATTCGACGCCGACGGCCCGTTTGCCCTCTAACAGCACCCGCTCAACCAGGACCTCGACCTCAACCCGCAAGTTTGGGCGGCTCATGGCCGGTTTCAGATAACCGGCAGCAGCGGAGGCCCGCTTGCCGTTACGAATGGTGGTCTGGGTTTTGCACATGCCTTCCTGGGTGGCACCGTTGTAATCAGAATTATACGGCACGCCAATCTCAGCCCCGGCTTTGATCCAGGCATCATAAAGCGGGCTCTCATCCTTGCATTCAGAGACATGGATGGGGCCACCTTCACCACGGATGCCGTCATCCCCACCCTCAAAATCCTCCAACTTGCGGAAATAGGTTTTAACCGTATCAAAATCCCAGCCCCGATTGCCCTGTTGGGCCCAGGTATCATAATCGAGGGGTTGCCCGCGTACATAAACCAGCCCGTTAATGGCCGAAGACCCGCCCAAAACCTTGCCCCGCGGCACCGGAATGACCCGGTTCGCCGTGCCCGCCTCAGGCTCAGATCGAAAGCGCCAGTTGGCCTTGGGATCATCCAGCAGCAGGGCAAACGATATTGGAAACTGCGTCCAAAAATTGCTCTTCTTCCCGGCTTCCAGCACCAAAACCTTATGCTTGCCGTCCGCACTCAACCGATTGGCCATGACACAGCCCGCAGAGCCGGCACCCACAATGATATAATCGTATTCCATGACGCATTCCCTCTGTTCTATTATCCACAGGGTACGACGTTGCTGCATGTGGGTCTATGGTTGGTCGACGCCAGCAAATAAAAACGGCGGCCCCAAAGGACCGCCGCTTCTGTGTACAAATGCTGGTTTCGTTTTTCATTTGAAGATTGATAGCTCAATTGCTCACGTAAGCGCACATCGCTATAGCGTAGATCGTCACCCCAAAATCTGCTTGATTAAAAAACTCTGTTATCCAGCCGTTTCCAACCGGGGCCGACCGATGCACTCGCACGGCAGGGTGTGTGCTGTAATATCCCCCCCCCAACGACCAAAGTCCCTTCCGGACAATGAGCAACGTGTGCCGGAGCAACGACATTCTTCGCTACCCATTTTGCGGGACCCCAAACATCCCACGCAACCAGGCCGGCTGTGCTTGTCTGATTGTCAGGATCGCAGACGACACTTCCATCCGATTGGACTGCAACTAGATGCTCGTCGTGAGGACAACTGCCGGAAACCAGATTTTGCTTGAGTTGCAGGCCGTCCTGCAGGCTTTTAATCTCAGATTCCATAGCCAAAATCAAACCGAAATTATTGTCTATTTGCCCCTGAAGATCCGCATCCGCGGATATGCTACCGGCTTGAAGAGCCAGCAATGCGGTTTGAAGATTCGTGATCAGAACTTGATCCGCCGCCAATTCAGCTTCCAGTGCGGTGATATCACCGTCGTTCGCTGAAATCTGCGCCTGCAGAGACGTGACATTACCCTCAAGCTCTGCGATGCGGCCATTGATCGACGCTATGTCTGTGGCGTTTTGATCGACCATCAACTGCAACAGCGCACTGTTTTCCTGCAAGCTGACAACCGCGACACCCACCGCGTCCAGGCGCTGCTCGGTGGTGTCAACACGCGCGACTAACAAATCGATCTGATCCTGCAAGGATGAGATAGCACCCTTCACTTCGATGATCTGGTCGTCAATCGCAACGAACGGTTTGCCTTTTGGCCCACCGCCCGCGAAAGCCTGTGTTGTCAGCAGCAAACCCATACCTGCCCCTCACTTGTCAGTATAAGGCCAGATGATGTTCGAATTGCACCGCCTAAATAGGCTTCATGAAAATTGTCTGCCAGATACATGTGCATGTTTGTCGTGGCGCCAACGACAGGCTCAGTATCGAAAAATAAATCCGCGGTTAGATCACTCCGATAACTGATCGCGGTGATATCACCATGAACCCAGTTTTTAGAGCCAAAAGTCGCCGAAAAATTCAAAACTGAGGTGGCTGAAAATCCGTAAAAATCGCTGCTAAGGCCGCCATGCATGGTCCGCCTGCCAGCCATATAAACCATTGCATCTTCCGTATCCAGATTGAACGTAACCTGTAACAATCCGCTATCACCGGGAGCAACACCGAAGATGCCTCGTCGCTGTCAACATATAGCGTAGATTGGAAATCTACTTCGACGATTGTTGCTGACGCATTTGTCAGACTAAAACAACTGAATACAAAGCCGGCTATGACCGACGTCAATTTTTGAGAGCGAATGGTCCTGTCCCCCACGACATTAGCCGGACAACCCGGCTAAATCTGCATAATTATGGTGGTGCCATTCGATTTGCCCTCAACACCGTATCTAATCCCCATCATCCAGGCGGTACGTAGCTATTACGGCTGCACAGACTTTGTGAATCGATATATCCATTTGTATTTCATTGTTAACAATCAAGTCAACATCTTTAGATTATGCTAACCATAAAAATTTTGCACCGGCAGGCGGATTTGCACCGGCAATGTTCAAACTCACACAAAAATGGCCCGCACCAAGTTTGGTGCAGGCCATTAATATTCGAATATAGGACGCGGCTTACATATAGCCGCGACCCGCTGTGGCGCCATTTTTAGGCGCCAGGCCGATGTCCTGACGGATGTGGTTATCCAGGCTTGCAATTGGGGCCTGGCGAAAAGCTTTCACGAAGCCTTTCGCGGCCTTAACGGCACCCTTCCAGGCGAGACCAAAAACGCGGCTCATTTCTGCTGCCTGCAGCTGCCGGCCATAGAAAACGGCGTCTTGATAGTCGATCAGGTCTGTTGCTTCGTTGGTCGAGAATTCCCGGGCCAATTGTTCTTCAATTTTCTTATGAAAGCTCATAACATATCCTAGCTTTGTTCTGCGCGGGTCTTGCAGGGTCTCCATGCCCGTGTCTTTATGATGCACTGCATATAATATATTCATGAATTAAAACAACACCTTGAAGCTGAATTTTGATTGCTAATATTGCATTGCAGCATTGCGTTGAGGACATAGCTATGGAAAGCCAATGCTACATTGCCAACGCCCCCTCCCGCGCGGCATAATCGGGCAACTGATGATGACCAAAAAATTGAGGCGTCGAGATGCAAAGTGGTGGTGAAGATTGGGCCGGTCGACTGGCCGCATTACGGGCTGAAATCGCGGCCCAGGGCCTGGATGGTTTCGTTGTGCCCATGGCGGATCAATACCAGAACGAATATGTGCCCCCCCAAGCCCAGCGCATTACCTGGCTGACGGGCTTTACAGGCTCTGCCGGCATGGTCGTTGTGTTGGCGGAGACGGCGGCAGCGTTCACCGATGGGCGATATACATTACAGATCGCCGGGCAAGTGGATAGCGACCTTTACGACTGCTTGAATATCAGCGAAACACCGCCCCCCGACTGGATCGCGCAGAACCTGAAACGGGGTGCCAAATTGGGCTTTGACAGCTGGCTGTTCACTCAGGACGGCGTGGGACGTTTCCGCAAAGGGGCGGAGGCCGCGGGCGGCGCCCTGGTTCCCGTCAGGGAGAACCCCCTTGATAAAGTCTGGCTGGATCAACCCGATGCGCCCATGGCCCTTGTGGTGCCCCATGATATCTCGTTCTCAGGCGTAGATTCCGCGGATAAGCGGGCGCAACTGGCGAAAGACCTGACGGACGCGGGACGGGATGCCGTCGTGCTCACGGCAACGGATTCCATTGCCTGGCTGTTGAATATTCGTGGCGGCGATGTTTCCCATTCTCCCCTGCCGCTGTCTTTGGCCATTCTGCATAGTGATGGCAAGGGGGACGGCCGGGTTGATCTGTTCCTGGATGACGCCAAACGGGGCAGGGGCCTTGGTGATCATCTCGGCAACGATGTTTCCATCCAGTCGCCCGATAGCTTCGCGACCGCCCTGGATGCGCTGTCGGACAAAGTGGTGCAGGTGGACCCAGGC
>JAPKBD010000327.1 GCA_028824965.1 Alphaproteobacteria bacterium
CCCCGTGAAGTTATGGGCCGCCACAAAGACGGCAGCAGCCTGTTTTTAGAATTATCTATTTCCGAGGTGGTTTTCGGCGGGCAGACCATGTTCATTGGTGCTTTGCGGGATATTTCCGCACGCAAGCGCCTGGAGGCATTGTTTGACCGCATTGCCGAAAATTCACCGAATTCAATTTTGCTTAAAGACCTCGACGGCCGGATTGTATTGGTTAACAGCCGGTTTGAGGCGTGGACCGGGCTTTCTGCCACCGACGTGGTGGGGAAAACGTCGCGCGAAATTTATCGTGCAGTGTACGCTGAACGCGTCATCGCATCCGATCAACGCGTTATCCGCACGGGAAAGGTTGAGACAGAGGAATGGTCGGCCGATTTTGCCGACGGCACCCCTCATTATCTGCTGGCGACGAAATTTCCAGTCACGGATGCAAATAATGACATCATTGGCGTTGGTACGATCAGCGTCGATATAACGGAATTAAGGGCGGCGGAACTGCAGTTGCGGCAAGCGCAGAAGATGGAGGCGATTGGCCAATTGACGGGCGGCATTGCCCACGACTTCAATAATCTTCTGGCCATCATGTTGGGCAATCTTTCACTGCTTGGTGAAGATCTGGGACCTGATCATGCATCCGCCGATCTGCTGGCCCCGACGATGCGGGCAATTGATCAGGCCACCGCCCTGACGGCGCGCATGCTTGCCTTTTCCCGCCAACAGCCCTTGGATGTGCAAAAGGTGGATGTGAATGAATTGCTTCATAATATCCAATCTTTGATAAAGCGCAGCCTGGTCGAAGACATAGAAATAGAGTTCAAACTGGCAGCGGAACTAAGCTGCTGCAACGTAGATCCGGGTCAGCTTGAGGAAGCCATTTTGAATTTATCGATTAACGCGCGGGACGCTATGCCGCGGGGGGGACATCTATCTTTCAAAACCGCGGACGTCACTGTTGCAGCAGATGATGATTGGTCTGATGACATAACGCCGGGCAAATATGTGGTGATAACGGTATCAGATGATGGCCAGGGAATTTCTCAGGCAGACATGGAACGGATTTTTGATCCATTTTTCACGACCAAGGATGTGGGTAAGGGAACCGGCCTTGGTTTGAGCATGGTCTATGGATTTGTCACACAATCCGACGGCCGTGTATTGGTAAATTCCAAGGAAGGGGTGGGTACGACATTCAATTTGTATCTACCTGCGGCAATCTCGGAACTTGAACCCGAGATCATATCGAATGTTGACGCGGACCTCGTCATTGACCCGGCGGCAGCGAAGGGCGAAACGATTTTGGTGGTCGAGGATGATCGTGACGTACAGGCGATGGTTTCTTTGGTCCTGAAAAAATTGGGCTATCAGATCCTGTTGGCCGATGATGGCCGCCATGGTTTGACGCAATTGTCGGCCCATTCGAATATTGACTTACTCCTAACGGATGTCTTGTTGCCTGGTGGTATGAATGGCCAGGAGCTGGCTGATGCGGCCAGGGACAAACACCAGGCGCTGAAGGTATTGTTCATGTCCGGCTACCCACGCGATGCCATCGTTGATCAAGGCCGGTTGAAATCAGGCGTGCAATTGTTGAGCAAACCCTTTGATCCGCCGGATCTGGCGCAGCGGGTTCGCGAGGTCCTGGATAGCTAGTTTCCGCAGCTGTTTAGCCGATAGCCAGGTTTTCCCATATCATTTGTGCCATTGGTATTGTGCTGTTGTACGTTTGCGGCTGGAACGTGCTAGTAAGAGGTTTGGCTGCTGATTTATCCCTGTTACCTTGTGTCGGCGTGCCAGTTGGCAAACGATTTGTTTTAGTAAAATCCCCTAGGGAAGAGGTATTGGTCCATGCAGGATATCCTGCGTCAGCTTGAGGCGAAGCGCGAAGCAGCGCGCGCCGGTGGCGGCGAGAAACGAATTCAGGCGCAACACAGTAAGGGTAAACTCACGGCGCGGGAGCGGTTGGAGCTGTTGCTGGACCCAGGCTCCTTCGAAGAATATGACATGTTTGTCGAACACCGTAGCGAAGATTTCGGCATGGCGGAACAGCGGGTGCCGGGCGATGGCGTTGTCACGGGCTGGGGTACGATCAATGGCCGTCTGGTCTTTGTCTTTTCCCAGGATTTCACGGTCTTTGGCGGTTCGTTATCGGAAGCCCATGCGGAAAAAATCTGCAAGATTATGGATCAGGCGATGAAAGTCGGCGCGCCGGTGATTGGGCTAAACGATTCAGGGGGGGCCCGCATTCAAGAAGGCGTTGCCTCGTTAGGCGGCTATGCGGAGGTCTTTCAGCGCAATGTCATGGCCTCGGGCGTAATCCCGCAGATCTCTGTCGTGATGGGCCCCTGTGCGGGCGGCGCGGTTTATTCACCGGCGATGACGGATTTCATCTGCATGGTCAAAGACAGCTCTTACATGTATGTCACCGGGCCCGATGTGGTGAAAACGGTAACCCAGGAAGAGGTAACCCACGAAGAACTGGGTGGCGCCTCAACCCACAGTAAGAAATCCGGCGTTGCCGACCTAGCGTTCGAAAACGATGTGGAGGCGCTGGTCCAGGTCCGCCGGCTGTTCGATTTCCTGCCATTATCGAACCGTGAAGGTGTGCCACACCGGGCGACGGAAGACCCTGTCGACCGGGCGGAAAATTCTCTTAACACATTGGTGCCGGCGAACCCGAACAAGCCTTATGACATTAAGGAATTGTTGTACAAAGTCGTAGACGACGGCGATTTTTATGAAATTCAGCCCGATTTTGCAGGCAATATCGTCATCGGTTTTGGCCGTATCGATGGGGCCACGGTCGGCTTTGTTGCCAATCAGCCTTTGGTGCTGGCTGGTGTTCTGGATATCGATTCTGCCCGCAAAGCCGCACGTTTCGTACGCTTTTGCGATTGTTTCGAAATTCCTATTGTAACTTTCGTTGATGTGCCAGGGTTTTTGCCCGGTACAACGCAGGAATATGGCGGGATCATCAAACATGGCGCTAAATTGCTGTATGCCTATGCCGAGGCGACGGTGCCCAAGGTCACCATTATCACCCGTAAAGCCTATGGCGGGGCCTATGATGTCATGGCTTCGAAACATCTGCGTGGCGATGTTAACTTCGCCTGGCCGGGCGCTGAAATCGCGGTGATGGGGGCCAAGGGCGCGGTGGAGATCATCTTCCGCTCAGAGCTGGATAATCCCGAACGGATTGCAGCCCTGACCCAGGAATATGCCGATACTTTTGCCAACCCCTTCATTGCCGGCAAGCGGGGCTATATTGATGATGTCATCATGCCCCACAACACCCGTCGGCGTTTGGCCAAGGCATTGATCATGTTGAAGAACAAAAAGCTCGAAAATCCCTGGAAAAAGCACGGCAATATCCCCCTTTAGGACACCCCATAGAGCGACGCTTGTTGGGACGCTGATGCCACGCAAAGAACCAGAAGACGATAGGTACAAATTGATGTTTTCAAAAATCCTCATTGCCAATCGCGGCGAAATCGCCTGCCGGGTGATCCGTTCCGCCCAAGCCATGGGCATCGCCACTGTCGCCGTCTACTCCGAGGCGGATGCCGGTGCCTTGCACGTTGAAATGGCGGACGAGGCGATTGCCATCGGCCCGGCTGCTGCGGCGGAAAGTTACTTAGTCACCGAACGCATTCTTGATGCGATCAAGCGTAGCGGTGCAGAAGCCGTCCATCCCGGTTACGGCTTCCTGTCCGAGAACCCGGCCTTTGCCCAGGCACTGACGGACCTGGGCGTCGCCTTTATCGGGCCCCCCGTCGGCGCGATTGAGGCGATGGGCGACAAAATCGCCTCAAAAAAACTGGCTCTGGCAGCAGGCGTCAGCTCCGTCCCCGGCCATCTGGAAGTGCTGGTTGATGAGGATGACGCGGCCCGTATATCCGAACAGTTGGGTTACCCGGTCATGCTCAAGGCCTCAGCTGGCGGCGGCGGCAAGGGTATGCGCGTGGCCTATAACGAGGCTGAGGCGCGGGAAGGCTTCACTTCTGCCACGAACGAGGCGAAATCCTCATTCGGCGATGATCGCGTCTTTGCCGAAAAGTTTATCGAACAGCCCCGTCATATTGAAATTCAGGTGCTGGCCGATAGCCACGGCAATTGCATTTATTTGGGCGAGCGGGAATGTTCCATCCAACGCCGCCATCAAAAAGTAATTGAGGAAGCGCCAAGCCCGTTTTTGGATGAGGCAACCCGCAAGGCTATGGGCGAGCAGGCGGTCGCCCTTGCCCGTGCTGTTGATTACCGTTCCGCGGGCACGGTGGAATTCATTGTTGATAAGGACCGGAATTTCTTTTTCCTGGAAATGAATACCCGCCTGCAGGTGGAACACCCGGTTACCGAAATGGTCTATGGCGTTGATCTGGTGGAGCAGATGATCCGCATTGCCGCTGGTGAACCGATGACCCTGAGCCAGGGAGATGTGCGGCCGGATGGCTGGGCCATTGAATGCCGGCTTTATGCTGAAGACCCTTATCGTAATTTCATGCCCTCTATCGGGCGTCTGACCCAGCATCGCCCCCCGGCGCAGGATGATACAGTGAGGGTTGATACGGGTGTCGTCGAAGGGTCGGAGATCACCATGTTCTATGACCCCATGATTGCCAAGTTGATCACCAAGGGGACCGACCGGGCCTCTGCCATCGCTGCGATGGCAGAGGCGTTGGACGGCTATCGCGTGCGCGGCATCAGCCAC
>JAPKBD010000328.1 GCA_028824965.1 Alphaproteobacteria bacterium
CCCAAACTTCATAGTCAGTTTGCCTTTGCCGGGCACCACGAAATCCGTTGCCCGATACTGATCGCCAAAAGCATGACGGCCAATCACGATGGGGGAAGTCCAGCCAGGTACCAACCGTGGTACATTGGAACATAAGGATCGGCTCCCGAAACACGGTGCCGCCCAGAATGTTCCGGATCGTGCCGTTGGGGGAGCGCCACATGGACTTCAGGCCGAATTCCTCAACCCGCTCTTCATCCGGTGTGATAGTGGCGCATTTGACGCCGACGCCGTATTTATTGATCGCTTCGGCGCAACCGATGGTGATCTGATCGTCGGTCCCGTCCTCGTCATGCAACAAACATCAATGCAAATGCTTCCCCTGTGAGTGAGACTGTTCCAGGGAGAACGGCGAAGAAGTTGTATAAAATTGATAAATGACGTAGAAAAACCACTCGCAATCCAATTGGAGAGAAAGCGTTGCCGATGGTCGGTTGAGGCCGATCACCGACTTTTTATGCCGGATCCCAATCATTACTCCCAAAACAATCAATTCCCATGGAGCCAAGAATTATGTCTGGTCAAAAGACAGTCACACAACCCGATATTATTTACACCAAGGTCGATGAGGCCCCTGAACTGGCCAGTGGGTCTTTCCTGCCAATCATTCAGGCTTTCGCCGGGTTGGCGGGCATCAATATCGGCACCCGGGACATTTCCCTTGTGGGTCGAATTCTTGCGCATTTTCCGGAGCACCTGTCTGCTGAACAGCACCAAAGCGATGATCTGGCCGAGCTTGGCGATCTGGTTAAGACACCCGGAGCCAACGTAGTGAAGTTGCCGAATATCAGCGCCTCGGTCCCGCAGCTCCAGGCCGCGATCAAGGAACTGCAAGCCAAAGGCTACGACATTCCCGACTATCCGGAAGCCCCCAAGAATGCCGCCGAGGAGAAAACGAAGGCCACCTACGGCAAGATCCTAGGCAGCGCGGTAAACCCTGTATTGCGCGAAGGCAATTCCGATCGTCGTCCGCCACAGGCGGTCAAGGCCTTTGCGAAGAAAAACCCGCATAGCATGGGTAAATGGAGCCCGGATTCCAAAACTCGGGTCACCTGCATGGACGGGGGCGATTTCCGATCCAATGAAAAATCGCTCATGGTCTCGGGCGCGTCGGTCGGCAATGCCCGAATTGAATTTGTCGATGCAAGTGGTGCCGTGACGGTCCTGAAAGACCCCGTTCCTTTAATCGATGGCGAAGTCGTTGATGCAACGTTCATGAGCATCAAGGCGTTGCGCGCCTTTTACAAGGCGCAAATTCAAGCCGCCAAAGACGCGGGCGTGTTGTTCTCGCTGCACCTGAAGGCCACGATGATGAAAATCTCCGACCCGGTGTTGTTCGGCCATGCACTCAGCGTGTTTTTCGCCGACGTGTTCGAAAAGCATGCCGACACCTTTGCCGAACTGGGCGTGGACGCCAACAACGGCCTTGGCGATTTGTATGCCAAGGTCGCGGAACTGCCCGCGGACCAAAGAGCCGTCGTGGAGGTAGACCTTCAGGCCTGCATGGACAGCCAGCCCGACTTGTATATGGTCAATTCGGACAAAGGGATCACGAATCTTCACGTCTCCAGCGACGTGATCGTCGATGCCTCCATGCCGGCCACTATTCGCAATGGCGGCAAGGGATGGGCCCCAGACGGCGCGGAAGCCGACACCCTATGCGTAATCCCCGACAGTTGCTATGCCGGCGTATATGATGAAACCGTGAAGTTCTGCATTGAAAACGGCGCCTTTGATCCCGCGATCATGGGCAGTGTATCCAATGTCGGGCTGATGGCCCAAAAAGCGGAGGAATACGGATCGCACCCGCTGACCTTTGTCGCACCTGCCAAGGGGGTTATGCGCGTTGTCGATGCCGCAGGCGAAGTCTTGCTTCAGCACGACGTCGAGGAAGGCGACCTGTGGCGCAGCTGCCTGACGAAGGACGCGCCGATCCAGAACTGGGTCAAGTTGGCCGTCGATCGCGCCCGCGCAACCGGCTCGCCGACCGTGTTTTGGCTGGACGAAGACCGCGCCCACGATCGCGAGATGATCAGGAAGGTCGAAAAATACCTACCCAATCACGATACGGACGGCCTGGAAATCCTGTTCATGTCGCCGGTGGACGCGACACGTTTTTCGCTGGACCGGATCAAAAAGGGTGAAGACACCATCTCGGTTACCGGCAACGTGCTGCGTGATTACCTGACCGACCTGTTCCCGATCCTGGAATTGGGTACCAGCGCCAAGATGCTGTCCATCGTTCCGTTGATGAACGGCGGCGGCTTGTTTGAAACGGGTGCCGGCGGCTCTGCGCCGAAGCATGTGCAGCAGATGCTGGAAGAAGGGCACCTGCGCTGGGACTCTCTGGGTGAATTCGCCGCTTTGGCGGCCTCTTTCGAGCATTTGAGCAACGTCACAGACAACAAAAAAGCGGCGGTTCTGGGTAAGGCGTTGGATCTGGCGACAGAGGAATTGTTGGATGCCAATAAATCTCCCAGCCGCAAGGTCGGTGAAATCGATAACCGTGGCAGCCACTTCTACATCGCGCTCTATTGGGCACAAGCAATGGCTGACCAAGATGAAGACGCGGCCCTAAAAGCCTCTTTCGCGCCCATCGCCGAACAATTGGCCAGCAATGAAAAAACCATTGTCGCGGAACTGGAGCAGGCTCAGGGCCCGGCGGTCGATCTTGGGGGATACTATTACACCGATCCGGTGAAAGTAGAGAAAGCCATGCGCCCGAGTTCGACTTTAAATAGCATCATCGGTTAACGCCGGGCATTGAAATAACGTCGCGCAAAATTGTGGCCCGCCGGAATTTTGGCGGGTCGCTTCTTACCTGAAGCCTGTCCCGCCGTTTCGAAACAGCATCGTATTTTTCTTCTTTTGGCTGAATGGGTGTTTTCAATAGGACCAACAACGGCCGTTTTTGCAGCCTGCTAGAGCGGTATGAAGCTTGATTGATTTATATTTAGGATTGAACTAAACCGCTCACGCGGTATTTGAGATTGTAGTTTGGGGCGGAGCGTCCTGTCTGAAAGAATTGTGTGTTTGCCGACAGCACAATTCACCAGACAGGAGAACCCCGATGACTGAGAATAGCCCTCTACGCCAGCGTATGATTGACGATATGACGATCCGCAATCTGTCGCCAGCGACGCAACGATCTTACCTTCATGCGGTGCAAAGGTTCAGCCGTTATTTTGGCCGTTCGCCGGATCGTCTGGTTCTGGAGGATGTGCGGGCCTATCAAGTCCACCTTGCTGGGCGCGGTGTATCCTGGGGCAGTTTGAACCAGGCCGTCTGCGCCTTGCGTTTCTTCTACGGGACAACCTTGGGACAGGATGAGGTTCCCGAACGCATTCCCTATGCCCGCCAACCTCAAACCTTGCCGGGAGTCTTGAGTCAAGACGAGGTGGTGCGGTTTCTGGAAGCGGTAGCGAGCTTGAAGTGCCGTACTGCTCTGACCACGGCTTATGCCATCGGTCTTCGCGTTTCCGAGGTGGCTGCTATCAAGCTTGGGAATATCGACAGCGAACGCATGGTTATTCGCATTGTGCATGGCAAAGGTGGTAAGGACCGATATGTCATGTTGCCAGAGCGTCTGCTGATGCTTCTGCGCCGCTATTGGCAGATCGCTCGGCCACGCCATTGGCTGTTTCCCGGGAGCAGTGAGGGAAAGTCCTTGCATCCGACCTCGTTGCATGCCGCCTGCCGCTCGGCCCGTGCGGCGGCGGGTTTGGATAAGCTGGTAACGCCGCATACCCTGCGGCACAGCTTCGCCACGCATCTTTTGGAACAGGGTGCTGATATCCGCGTTATCCAGGCTCTGCTCGGGCACAGCAATCTGTCGACGACGGCGCGCTATACAAAAGTCGCGATGAGCACCATTCAGGCGACGAAAAGCCCACTTGAGCGCTTGAATTTGGAGATCATGGCGCCGCGTTGACGGGCCAGCACTCTGGTGTGCTGGCGATAGAACGGCGGGGGCTTGAGGTTGGCGACATTTTCCGCCGCCATGGCAATGCTTACCGCCATGCTCAGGCTGGCCATCTGAGCCGCGATCATCTGCGCGTCATGGGCGCCATCGAGGCTTGCCGCACGGCCAAGCTCGGCGGCCATATTGAACGATGCGCCGACTGCGGCGAACAACGTATCGCTTATAATTCCTGCCGCAATCGGCATTGCCCGAAGTGTCAAGGTGCCGCCGCGCGGCGATGGCTGGAAGAGCGTCAGAGCGATCTGTTGCCGGTGCCCTACTTCCATGTGGTCTTCACCTTGCCGGCAAGCATCGCCGAGATCGCCTATCAGAACAAAGCGGTGGTTTATGGTATTTTGTTCAAAGCCGCCGCGCAAACCTTGGCCACCATCGCCGCCGACCCCAGACATCTGGGTGCCCGCATCGGCCATATCGCCGTGCTGCATAGCTGGGGCCAGAACTTGTCTTATCATCCGCATCTGCACTGTATCGTGCCCGGCGGCGGGCTGTCTGGTGAAGGGCGCGAATGGATTGCCTGCAAACCCGGATTTTTCCTGCCCGTACGGGTATTGTCTCGCCTGTTCCGTCGTTTGTTCCTGGAAGCATTAACCGCCGCTCACGAGGCCGGAGAGCTGCAGTTCTTCGCCGGCCTAACGTCGCT
>JAPKBD010000329.1 GCA_028824965.1 Alphaproteobacteria bacterium
CCGAAGGCCATGGCCCACCTTGGCCTCGTCTTCATCGCCATCCCGGCCCTGGCCCACCAGACCGTTCGCAGTGAGAAGGCATATCGGCGTCACTGGCTGATTTTAGCCATTTTCCTTGGCCTGACCCTCATCATGGCCTTGGGGGAGGCCCGTTGGATGGGTTATGCCCAGATCCTGTCCCTGCCACCCTGCATTGCCCTGCTGCAGGCCTTGTTCACACGCTTTTCCAAGCCTGGAATGGGGCCTGGAATGGGGCCTGCGATCATACGTATATCTGCCGTAATCATACTTGCCACAGGCCCCTTGATCGGTGCCGCGTTAATGCGCAAGGCGTTGCCCACCTACACGCAGGCGAGCCAACAGGGGCCGGGCTGTGAGGCAACGAAAATCGCTCTATATCTGCGCGAAACATACTCCGACAGGCCCTATCGAATGTTCAATTTCATTTATGCCGGGCCCAGCTTGATGTTCCATAGCCATCATGAAGTGGTGGCCACGCCGTATCATCGTAATACCGCCGGGATCGTTGATAATATTAAGTTCTTTCGCGCCATCGACCCAGCCCCTGCCCTGTCTTTGATCAAACAGCGCGGAATTGATCTCATCCTGATATGCCCCGATGACCCCGAAGCCAGCAATTATCGCCAAATAGGCGGTCCCCCAACCTTGTTGATGCGCCTGGAACAAGGGCCGGCACCGGCCTGGCTATTGCCGGTGCAATTGCCCGCCGATTTGGCTGAAAACTAGAAACTTTTTTAAGTAAGACCGTAGATTTTTTGACCACGTGGCGGAGGCCCTTTATGGTGACGCCATGGCGGGCATAACAGCAGACATACAAAGCATGGCGGAACGCGCCAATGGTGACGTCGGATTGATCCGGCGCGGCCGCTTTGTGGATCTGGAATTCATGCTGCAAATTGGTGATCAAGGGCATTATATCCGTATCGATAAGGGTCGTCTGACATCTGTCACACCCAGCCCCCTTCTATTGCGGCCCTGGACTTTCGCTATCCATATTGACGCGGCGGCCTGGCCGCAATTTTGCCAAAAAATGCCGCGGCCCGGCTATCACGATATCTTTGCCATGTGCAAATTGGGTGTGGCTCGGATCGACGGCGATATTAACCCGTTTATGGCGAATTTACGGTACTTCAAGGAAGTGCTTGCTAAGGCCACTTCGAGCACCTCCAGCGCGGCAGCAAGCGCAAAAGAGGCCGCTCATGGTCGTTAAGATAGAGCCGGCAACAGGACGTTATATGCAGCTCAACATCCAGGGTCGGCAAAATCGCGTGTATTTTGAGGAAGCCGGCCGGGGCATCCCCCTGCTATGCCTGCATACCGCCGGTGCTGATGGCAGCCAATACCGGCATCTGTTAAATGATCCCGGTATTACCAGGGACTACCGTGTTATTGCTTTCGATATGCCCTGGCATGGCAAGAGCTTACCCCCCGTTGGCTATCATCTGGAAGAATATAAACTTACCACGGAATTGTACGTCGACACAGTCATGGCCGTCTGTCGCGGCTTGGAATTAGAGAAACCGGTAATTATGGGCTGCTCTATGGGCGGGCGGATTGTGCTGCAACTGGCGTTATCTCATGGCAAGGACCTGCGTGCCGTCATCGGCCTGGAAGGCGCTGATCATCAGGAACCTTGGTATGACACTGAATGGTTGCATCGCCCCGATGTGCATGGGGGTGAGGTTTCTGCCGCCTTGGTGTCTGGTTTAGTGGCCCCGCAAAGCCCCGATGAATACCGCTGGGAGACATTATGGGGCTATCTGCAAAGCGGCCCCGGCATCTTCAAGGGGGATCTGTATTTCTATCGCGCCGATAGCGATTACCGCGACCGGGTGGCCGATATCGACACAACACAATGCCCGGTCTATCTGCTTACCGGGGAGTATGATTTTTCCTGTACGCCCGAAGATACCCTGCGCACTGCAGCCCGCATCAAGGGCGCACAAGCGACAATAATGGAAGGGTTGGGACATTTCCCCATGTCGGAAGATCCCGAGCAATTCCGCACGTACATCATGCCCGTTTTGGATCAGATCAGAGGTTAGAATAGATATATGCCCGAATTTGACGTCATAGTCGTCGGTGGCGGCAACGCTGCCCTTTGCGCGGCCCTGTCCGCCCGTGAAGCGGGCGCATCCGTCGTTGTATTGGAGCGCGCGCCCGTGGATGAAGCAGGCGGCAACACCCGTTTTACCGCAGGGGCCATTCGCACGGTTTACAACGGCCATGACGATATTCTGGAATTGATGCCGGATTTATCGGACGAGGAAGCCAATAACACGGATTTCGGCACCTATACCGAAGAACAATTCTTTGACGACATGGGCAAGGTGACTGATTACAGGACCGATCCGGATCTGGCGGAGCTCTTAATCAAACAATCCTTTCCGACCCTGAAATGGCTACAAACCAAAGGCATGCGTTATCTACCCCTGTTCGCCAAACAAGCCTTTAAAATAGATGGAAAATTTAAGTTCTGGGGCGGTTTAACTGTAGAAGCCTGGGGCGGTGGGCCAGGCTTGGTTGAAGGCTTGACGGAGGCTTGCCGGCGCGACGGCATTGAAATCCGCTATAACGCCCGCGCCCTGTCGTTGATTAAGGACGATGACGGCGTGCATGGGGTCAACCTGCGCCAAGATGGCAAGACAGCCAAATTGCATGGCAAGGCGGTTATTCTGGCCTGTGGCGGGTTCGAAGCAAACGCGGAAATGCGGACCCGCTATCTGGGTCCTGGGTGGGAATTGGCACCGGTGCGCGGCACGCGGTTTAATACCGGCGACGGCATCCAAATGGCGCTGGAGGCCGGCGCCAGCCCGCGGGGCAACTGGTCCGGCTGCCATGCCGTGGCGTGGGACCGAAATGCGCCGGAATTCGGCGATTTATCGGTCGGTGACGGCTTCCAGAAACACAGCTATCCGTTCGGCTTGATCGTCAATGCGGACGGCAAACGTTTTGTCGATGAGGGGGCGGATTTCCGCAACTATACCTACGCCAAATATGGCCGGGAGATCCTAAACCAACCGCGCCAGTTCGCCTACCAGGTCTTTGATCAGAAAACTGTCCATCTGCTACGGGATGAGTACCGCATTCGCGAGGTGACAAAAGCACAATCCGATACTTTGGAAGGCTTGGTGGCGCAAATGGAAGGCGTCGATGGGGAACAGTTTTTACGGGAGGTCGCGGCCTATAACGCTGCCGTGCAGACGGATATCCCCTTTGATCCCACGGTCAAGGACGGTCGGCGGACCAATGGCCTGGCGGTGGATAAAACCAATTGGGCCAATACCTTAGACAAACCACCCTATTTGGCCTTTGGCGTCACCTGCGGCATCACCTTCACCTTTGGCGGTGTGCGGGTCGACACGGATGCAAATGTGATCGATACGGACGGCCATGGTATTCCGGGCCTTTATGCCGCCGGTGAAATGATCGGCGGTTTGTTCTATTTCAATTATCCAGGCGGCACCGGTCTGATGTCAGGCTCTGTCTTTGGCCGTATTGCCGGAACAAATGCTGCGAAGGGATAATGTCTTGATCTCAGATAACATCGGATTTATCGGCCTGGGCGTTATGGGAGAGCCCATGTGCCATAATCTGCACACCAAATCCGGCCGGACAGTTATTGCCTATGACATTGACCCAGCCCCCCTGGACCGGGCCCGCACAGCCAATATGGGCGTAGGCGACAGCCTGGAAGATATCGCTAAAAACTGCGGCACAATCTTTATCTCCATGCCATCGGGGGTACAGCTACAACAAATCTGCGATGGCCTGATGCCTCACATGACATCCGGCCAGACCATCATCGATACCACAACAGCGCCTGTTGCTTTGACCAGAGACCTGGCCGCGCAGTTCGAAGCCAAGGGCATCGATTATGCAGATGCCCCGATCGCACGTACCCGCCAGGCCGCCCGCGACGGCACATTGGCTGTCATGGTCGGCGCTCAGCCAGAGGTTTTCGCGCGGGTGGAGCCGTTGATCGCCTGTTATGCTAATGACGTCACCCTTTGTGGTGGGGTCGGCAGTGGCCAGGTGGTCAAAATTCTTAACAATATGATCGTCGCCGAAACCGTCAATGTTGTGGCCGAGGCATTGACCATCGGACGCCGCGCCGGCATCGATGGTGCTTTGTTACTGGGCACCCTGGCAAAAGGCTCGGCTGATAGTTTCGTTCTGCGCAATCACGGCGTCAAATCCCTGTTGCCGGGGATTTTTCCCAAGCGCGCATTTTCCATCAACTACATGTTGAAGGACATGGGATACGCCGTTGATTTAGCAGAGGAAACCGGCGTTGAAATAAAAAGCGCGAGAACCACAATTGAGGTCCTGGAAGCCGCCGCTGATGGCCCCTTGGCAGAGGCCTATTTCCCCGCCCTTATTACCGCGATTGACCCGACATTAAAGCCGCAAACACCCGACGGCGATTAGGCTGATGTCCCAAAACGAGGGTTTAGATCATCAGGTATTTGATCTGGGCGATGTCCAGCTGCAATCGGGCATGACGTCTGCCAACACGCAACTCGTCTATAAAACCTACGGCAAATTGGCGCCTGATAAATCCAATGTCATTGTCTGCCCCACGCCGTTTGGCGGCCGTCATATTAATTTGGAGCCGTCCGTGGTGCCGGGGCGGCC
>JAPKBD010000032.1 GCA_028824965.1 Alphaproteobacteria bacterium
CAACAGTCTGTGGCGCATCGCGCGGCGTGTCTATGGCAGCGGCGTCCGCTATACGGTGATCTATCAGGCTAATGACAGTCAGATCCGTGACCCGGATTTGATCTTCCCCGGCCAGGTCTTCAATCTGCCGCCCAAAAAATAGACCTGTAAATTAATTGGAGTGAACGATGACACAAATGCCCGCAATTAGCCTGGCCGCCGTGCCCGGCCGGCGTAAAGCCACCCTGGAACTCGCTGCGGAGATCGAACGCCGGGGCTTTTCGGGCATTTACTGCCCCTCCACTGTAGCCAATGTGACGCTCTGTGCTGCACTGGCCCAGGCCACGAACGAGATCCCTTTCGGCACGTCTATTGCACCCATCTATGCCCGCACGGTGTTGGATTATGCCCAGACGGTGTCTTTCATTCATGAAATATCCGGCGGGCGTTTCCGCTTTGGCATCGGAGTTAGTCATGGACCGTCTCTGAAACGGATGAAGGTTACTGCCGGCAAGCCGTTGTCCGATACCCGGGAATTCGTCGATGATCTGAAGGCCATGGAGCGTGTGGGCGAATTGCCCCCCATTATTTTGGCCACCATGCGCCGCAAAATGATCGCCCTGGCGGGCGAGATCGGCGATGGCATGGTGTTCGCTAATGCCTCCCGCAGCTTTATGAAGACATCCCTGGCCGCCCTGCCGGACGAAAAACGTAACGACGAAAATTTTTATATCGGCAACATGATCCCGACCTGCATTTCCGACGATATTGAAGCGGCCAAAGCGGTCAACCGCCGGACCCTGACATCTTATGCCCAACTGCCGAACTATCGCAACTACTGGAAAGAATCCGGTTATGAAGAGGAAATGGCCGGTGTAGAAGCAGCCATTGCGGCGGGGGAACCGGACAAGGTTGCCGACCATCTCAGCGATAAATGGCTGGCGGATAACACCCTGTTCGGGACTGTGTCCCAGGTTCGCGAAGGCCTGGAAGCCTGGTTCGATACAGGCGTCCGCACACCGATCCTGGTGCCGTCATCCGCTAATGGCAATCAGCTCGTGGCGTTTGAGGAGATCTTTGCCGCCTTTAACTGATGCCTCTGGACTGTGTGGATGCCCGGATCAAGTCCGGGCATGACGTTTATGGCTGTTTTCAGACATTTTTTCGCAAGTTTTCGTCATTGCCGGACTTGATCCGGCAATCCATCTTGCAGGGATACGGCCAGTCTAAATTAGCGCGGCGTACTGATCCAACAAGGGCAATGTTTCGTCCCGGTTGCTGGGCGGGATGATGAAGACTGTCCGTGAAACACCGGCATCGTGATAGTTCTGAATTGTCCCGGTCTCATCATCGTAGCCAAATATGGTAACGCTCAGGCTGTCTGGGTCCCGGTCAGCCTCGGCTGCCATTTGGCGGAACCGCTGCATGGTCTCCAGCGGGTCCCAGCCGCGCCCACCGATGGGCATCCAGCCATCGCCATATTCGATTGCCCGCTTGGCACCATAGGGAAACCCCCCGCCCACAATAATAGGGGGATGGGGTTTTTGCACCGGTTTGGGCCAGGTCATCATGGCGTCAAAATCAACGAATTCGCCATGGAATTCCGGCTTGGTTTCGGTCCAGATGGTTTTCATGGCGGCAATCCGTTCCGCCATCAGGCGAAAGCGGCTCTCGAACACTGTGCCGTGATCTGCCATTTCCTCGGCGTTCCAGCCAGCCCCGACGCCCAGGATCACCCGCCCGTTGGAGAGTTGATCCAGGGTCGCGACCTCCTTTGCCAACTGAATAGGATCGCGCTGGATCACCAGGCAGATGCCCGTACACAGACGAATGGTCTTGGTCACGGATGACGCCGCAGCCAATGCCACAAGCGGGTCCATGACATCGTAGTAGGCTTTCGGCAGCTCCGGGCCGCCGGGCCAGGGGGATTTGCGGGACAGGGGAATGTGGGAATGTTCGGGGAACCACAGGGATTCAAATCCGCGTTCTTCCGCCGCGATGGCCAATTCCGCCGGACCTATGGAATAATCCGTCGGGAACATTGCTATGCCGATATCCATCCAATCACCTCTTTCTCTGACACTGACGCTGCATATTTGTTTATAACATGGTGCAAAGCGAACATGACAATTCCGGGAGAGAAATCATGGCCCATGTAAGAGACATTGAAATTAACGAGGTGCCGGAAGATGTTCGGCCCATCTATCAACGCTATACCACTGAATATGGACCATTCCTGAACCAGGTAAGGGTCTTCGCCCATCGCCCCCCCGCAGTGCGTCATATTATGGGGCTGTTGTTGGACCTGAAGGATGAGGCAGTATTGGACAAACGCTATTTGGAAATCGCCCTTGTTGTGGTCTCTAAACTGAACGAATGCGATTACTGCGTCGCTCACCATGAACCCCGCTTGATGGATTTGGGCCTCTCAGCCGAGGCAGCGGCAGATGTTCTGGCTGATGACGTTCCGGGCTTTGACGAAGTTGATATGCTGGTGCGCGACTATTCAGTGCAGGTCACGGAAAATCCAGGCCGTATTCGCGATGCCATGCACGAACGTCTGCATAAGCATTTCAGCGAAGAACAAATTGTGGAGCTGACCTTGCGAATTGCGTTGTGCGGATTTTTTAATCGTTTCAACGATGCCCTGGGCATCGAAAATGAAGATGGCGTTGAGGATGAACTCATCGCCCGTAAAGCTGTAGCAGGAGAGCGAACGTGAGTTACGAAGATATTCAGTACGAAGTTGAGGACGGCATCGCCACGATCACTATGAACCGGCCGGACAAGCTAAACGCCTTCTCAAAGGCGATGGTGGAGGAGCTGATCGACGTCATCGATAAAACCGATGCAGACGATAATGTGCGTGCCGTGATTTTTACGGGCGCGGGGCGCGGCTTTTGCGCTGGTGCGGATCTTTCCGCCGGTTCGAAAACCTTCGATAAGTCGGATCGGAAAAGCACGGGCACTATGGACGGCCTGCGCGATGGCGGGGGTCGGGTCACGCTGCGGTTCTACGAATCCAAGAAGCCGCTCATTGCCGCGGTTAACGGCCCTGCGGTTGGCATCGGGATGACCATGCAGTTACCAATGGATTTCCGCATTGCCTCTACCGAAGCCCGCTTTGGCATGGTCTTTACCCGCCGTGGTGTCGTGATGGAGGCGTGTTCTTCATGGTTCCTGCCCCGCGTCGTTGGTATCAACCAGGCGATGGAATGGGTTATGACGGGCCGGGTTTTCTCTGCCGATGAAGCCTTGGCGGGTGGCTTGGTCAGCAAAGTTGTTGCACCTGATGAATTGCTGCCCGCAGCCCGCGCCATTGCGCGTGAAATTGCCGATAATACCTCCGGTGTATCGGTTGCCATGTGCCGGCATATGATGTGGAAAATGCTCGGCGCCGATCACCCCATGGAGGCGCATAAACTCGACAGCCGGGGAATGCGCGATATGGGCCAGTTGCCCGACGCCCACGAAGGCATCCAGTCGTTCCTGGAAAAACGACCCGGCAACTACACCCTGAAGCCCAGCACCGAAATGCCGGGCGTATATCCCTGGTGGGAAGAGCGGGAATTCGAATAGCCGCGAAAGATCTAAGAGTTATTTAACGCGTGGGCGGCCAGGGGATTATCAGGCTTTTTGATTGTTCCCGGATAAAGTCGGGAATGGCGGTCGCCCGGCGTGCTTTTAGGTCGAACAGAACACCGACGACGTCGTAGGTCGCGGCCAACGTGCCGTCAGTATCGTTGTGGAAAGCATGGCCGAAGCGGAAGGTTTTCGCACCCAGGTCCAGAATACCGGAACGCAAGGTATAAAGGTCGCCGGCACGCATGGGCGCATAGACGCGCACATCATACTCCAGTGCCGCCCCGCCCAGATTTCCCGCCTCGTTCACCTCGCGGGTGAAGCCCATGCGATGGCGTACGTTCAAAACCCCGTCGGAGCCGACGGCATAATATCGTTGCGGGGCCATGACCCCGTCGCCATCGCAATCCCAGGCCGCGATGGAGCCGCGGGCTGAAACGAACGGCTCTGACAATGTATTGGAATGCTCTGGCACCGGACCGCCCGCAGTCGGCGCGCGTGGTTCGTCCGCGCGCGAGATCTCCATCGCGGTCATTTTATGTTGAATGTCGTCGGGCCAGGGTGTGGACTGTTGTGTCGCCGTATTGAAACCGTCGCACCATAATTCGAAACTGGCCGACATTTTGCCCGTCTCACCATTCATGATTTCCGCCAGGATATGAACCCGGTCTGCCTCAACAGCCAAAATTCCGGCGCGAATATCGACAATATCGCCTGCATGCAACTCACCCTGGTAGCGGCTGAAAAGCCGGTTTGCCTGCCAGGTGATATTCCGATCCGGGCTCAGACCCAGCTGCAATTTTAGATGGTTCAGGCCTTCGAACATCTTGGCGGCATAAAACTGCACATTGAAGTGCCCCATGATGTCACATTCCCGGGCATTCACACTGCCCCGGAAAATCGGTACAAAATTACTCAACTTATAAATTCCCGGCTGAAGGTTTCTCTAGTTGTCCAGTTTTAGGCCAAGCGCGCCAAGGGCATGGTTGGTGATTGCCCCGCAATTGCTGCAGGCGACACTGACAACGGGAACAGACGGGCCATCAGTTTTAACACCGTCCTGGAAATTCTGCTGCAGGATCAGTTTTGTAAAACCATCAAGGACCGAAAAATTCATATGGTCACACCTGTGGCAGGGCTTATGAGCGCCTTTTTGCGCTAAAATTTCGGCCACCCGGTTCGTATCCATCTAAATGTCCCCGACTTAAGAATCAATCATGTTGAGTATAAGAATAGCGACTGTTGCATTGAAACGCATCAATTTAGCATTCCTTAGATATGCGCTCGTCTCGACCCGCGCCATAGGCTACAGTCTGCCTCTTTCCTATTTCGTCCCATTCAACGCGAGAATAGCCACAAATGCCCAACAGCTCCAACATGCGTACAGGCGGCCAAATCCTGGTCGATCAACTAAAAATCCATGGTGTCGACACTGCCTTTTGTGTGCCGGGGGAAAGCTATCTGGCCGCCCTTGATGCGCTGCACGACACCCCGGAAATCCGGCTGTTGACCTGCCGGCACGAAGCCAATGCCGCCAATATGGCGGAGGCCCATGGCAAGCTGACGGGGCGGCCTGGTATTTGTTTTGTCACCCGTGGGCCCGGTGCCTGTCATGCGGTTGTGGGGCTGCATACGGCATACCAGGATAGTTCACCCATGATCTTGTTCGTGGGCCAGGTGGGCCGCTCGATGGTTGAGCGGGAGGCGTTCCAGGAAATGGATTTCCGTCGCTTCTTTGGCCAGGTCAGCAAGTGGTCAGCCGAAATTCAAGACCCCGCGCGTATTCCCGAATTGGTTAGCCAGGCCTTTCATGTGGCAACGTCGGGCCGTCCCGGCCCCGTTGTCCTGTCGTTGCCCGAAGATATGCTGGTTGAAATGGCGGGCGTTGGCGATGCGCGGGCATACCGCGCCGTTCAGGCCCATCCGGGACCAGATGACATGGCGGAATTTCGCGCCATGTTGGCAGCGGCCCAGCGCCCGGTTTTGATGCTGGGGGGCAGTACCTGGACGCAGGAGGCGGTTGCCGACATCAAGGCCTTTGCCGAGGCGAACAATTTGCCGGTTAGCTGCGCCTTTCGTAATCAGGACCGTTTTGACAACCATCACCCACAATATATTGGTGAGGTCGGCATCGGCTCTAACCCCGCCTTGATCGCGCGTTTTCAGGAGACGGATTTGTTGATTGCCGTCGGCCCGCGCCTGGGTGAGATGACAACCCAGGGCTATTCCCTGTTGGATATTCCAAATCCTAAGCAGCCCTTGGTTCATATCCATCCTGATGCGGAGGAGCTGGGCAAAGTTTATAGGGCTGAGCTGCCCATCAATTCCGGTATGGCAGGATTTGCCGCGGCAGCAAGGGCGATGGCACCGGTGGATAGCAGCGCCTGGGCTGATAGTGTGCCAAGCGCCCGGCAGGAATACCTCAGCTATATCGAGATTGAGGCAACAGTGGGCGATCTGGATATGGCGGATGTCCTGCGTGTGTTGCGGGAACGTTTGCCGAAAGACAGCCTGGTTGCCAACGATGCGGGTAACTTCGCAGGTTGGGCCCATCGATATCTGCCGTTCTCCACCTATCCCAGCCAGGTCGGCCCCACCAACGGTGCCATGGGTTACGGTGTGCCCGCCGCCCTGACCGCTGCGCTGTTGTATCCGGAACGGACGACGGTGTGTTTCGTCGGCGATGGTGGTTTCCTGATGGCGGCGAATGAGCTGGCGACAGCATTGCAGTACGATCTGAAACCGATCTATCTGGTTATCAACAACGGCATGTTCGGCACAATCCGCATGCATCAGGAGCGGGAATATCCGGGCCGGGAAGTGGCAACGGAATTACGCAATCCCGACTTTGCCGCTTATGCGCAGTCTTTTGGTGCCTTTGGTGAAATCGTAGAACGTAGTGAGGATTTCGCCGCTGCCCTGGATCGCGCCCTGGCAGCCGATACGGTTGCGGTTTTGGAATTGCGTACTGACAAGGAAGCGATAACACCAAAGACCACCCTGACGGCCATTCGTGATGCGGCCCTGGCGAAACAGAAATAGTATATCAATAGGATAAGTTGAAATGAGCGCACTTGCAGGCAAGGTTGCCATTGTGACGGGATCGGGGCGGGGCATCGGCCGCCAAATCGCGCTGAAACTAGCCAGCGCGGGAGCATCCGTGGTGGTCAATGATCTGGATGACGAGCCAGCGTCGGAGACCGTTAGCTTAATCGAGGCCGCGGGCGGCCGGGCCATGACCTGCAACGGCGATGTGGCAGCAGTGGATTTTGGCGACCGTATCGTCAATGCCGCCCTGGAAGGCCTGGGCGGGTTGGAGATCATCGTCAACAACGCGGGCTATATCTGGAACACCACAATACAGCGCAACACGGATGAACAATGGCAGGCCATGCTGGATGTACATGCCACGGCACCGTTTCGCATACTGCGGGCGGCGGCGGACCATTTTCGCACCACGGCGAAGCGGGAGATTGCAGAAGGCAATCTTGTCCAGCGCAAGGTGGTCAATATCTCGTCCGTTTCAGGTACGCACGGTTCCGCCACTCAAGTGGCTTATTCCGCTGGCAAGGCAGCTGTTGTGGGCATGACCCACACTTTGTCAAAGGAATGGGGCCGCTATGGGGTGAACGTGAATGCCGTGGCCTTTGGCTTTATCGAAACCCGCCTGACCCAGGAATTCGAAGGACAACCGGCGGAGATCGAAGTCCATGGCCGACAGTTCAAGGTCGGGTTCCCCGCCGATAAGGCAAAAGTGAAATACGAAGGCATCTCTCTGGGCCGACCGGGCCGGGCAGAGGAAGCAGCAGGCGCTGTCTATCTGCTATGTTTGCCTGAGGCGGATTTTGTTACCGGACAAATATTGGTGTGTGATGGCGGAAAAATTTAACACCTTCCGCCATTCACCCTCGGCGGAGCGTAATCGCGGCCCGATCCTGGAAGTCCTGGCGACAGTGATGCCCGTTCCCGGCGTCGTTTTGGATGTAGGGGCTGGCGGCGGTCACCACTGCGCCTGGTATGCACCTGAATTTCCCGAAAACATCTGGGCACCATCTGATGCGGATGGGGCAGTTATTGGGCAGATCGATGCCTGGGTGGGCAGCACGGACGGGGCAGATGTGAAAAATATTCTGCCCGCCCGTCTTTTGGATGCACAACAAAAAGATTGGCCCATAGATGATATCGCCGATCAATTGGTGGCGTTCTTCAGCGTCAATATGATCCATATCGCACCGTGGCAGGCGACCGTCGGTATGATGGCGGCTGCAGGGCGGTATTTGCCCGCCAATGGCGTAGTGTTCCTGTACGGCCCGTTCTTGCGGGACGGCCAGCCATTGACCGACAATGACGCGGCGTTTGACCGCGCCATCCGAGACCGCCATTCCGCATCAGGTTTGCGGGATCTTGATGCGGTCAGGGCAGAGGCGGAGAAAAATGGCCTCGAGCTGTCGCAGCAGGTGGATATGCCCGCGGGTAATCTATCCCTAATATTTACGCGTTAAGATGGATTGCCGGATCAAGTCCGGCAATGACGAGGCATTTAAAGACAGCCATAAATGTCATTAACGGGCTTGACCCGTTAATCCACGGTTGCAGTGTGATTGATTGACACTTCGCCTCGCCCCTTTGGTCAGGGCACAGCCGGCACCAGTTTCCAGACCTTACCTGTGTTACCGACGGGAATGCCAAGGGCTGTTGTTAGCAGATACAACTCCCCATCGCCGCCTTCGCTAAGATTATGCAGGCGC
This sequence comes from Alphaproteobacteria bacterium, assembly GCA_028824965.1. Lineage (GTDB taxonomy): Bacteria > Pseudomonadota > Alphaproteobacteria. Next base: position 8,310 of record JAPKBD010000032.1, read on the forward strand.
ACATCCAATTGCTTCAATTTCTCGATGGACCATAAGGCCCCCCAAGATGAGGGCGGGGTGGCAACAAACAATTGCCCCGATGGCTTCTGAATGATGGAGCTGAAATCACCAAAGACGAAACGGCCATAAAGTTCGGGGATGGCTTTGCCCCGATAAATGAAGCCGCCCACATTCGCCGTGCCCATAGGTTCTGCATCGACCTTTGACCAGGGGCGTTTCACGGACCAGTTGGCGTATTCGATGATCGGATCCCGAATGGCCTCACCTAAAGTACCGTGTCGGGCGCAGTCTTTTGGTGGATCAAACGCCCGCGCGCGAATATAGCAATGGGTGCCTTCGCGAATGGACCAGTCATAATTGCCTTGGCGGTTAACCAGATAGACCGTCTCCCAAAACGACTCTGCGACACCTGAGACAAACATATCCCCATTGCCAATTCGGTCGAACGAGATGCGAAAGGGATTGCGAAAGCCCCAGGCAAAGATTTCATCCCGTCCCATCGCCTTGCCACGGAATATATTGGTCGCTGGGATGGCGTATCCCGGCGCGCCGATGTTCACATCGATCCGCAGGATTTTACCCATTAGACGCTTGGTGTCCTGGGCGTATGCATCATAGTGATGAAATTTCTTTGGAATCTTGAACGGATCTTCGGAGATTTCTTTGGCGTGGCGGTTCAACTTGGGCATGTCGTTTTTCGGTGGAATGTGGACATCCGGCACGCCATGGGCACCACCGCCATCCCCGACACCAATGTATAGATAGCCGTCCGGGCCAAATGCCAAGCCACCGCCGTTATGTTTGCGGTTGACCCAATCCAGCTGTAGCAGAACCCGCTCCGATGACAGGTCTGCGCGGCTGGGGTTATTCGGATCGATCTGGAACTCCGACGTACGCCAAGTATAGGCGGTCTTGCCTTTGAAGGGAGATGCTGCGCGCGGCTTGGCGCTGTAGTTCACATAGAAGCGCCCGTTTGAGCCAAAATCAGGGTGAAAGGCCAGGGCGAGGAGGCCACGTTCATCAAAGGCTTTCAGCAACGGCACAATTTTCGAGCGCAGATCCAGAAATGGCGTTTTTGCCAAAGTACCGTCAGGGGCCAGGACATAAGCAACGCCCATCTGCTCCCCAACAATGCGCCGGCCGCTGCCATCAGGAATGGAAACGACAAAGATCGGCGCGTTCAGGCCCTCTGCCACCAATTCGAGAGAGACTTTTGCCGGCGCTGCTTGCGTATGACCCACGAAACAGAAGGCCATGGCAACGAAAAAATTGCGTATGAACATGGTAATTCAGTCTCCTACTAAAACCATTCGTTGTTGCAGTTTGATAATTCTATTCGTGAATATCAAGCGGCCTGCCACCTATGGCGCACCGGCGCATGTCGGGATATGGTCCCCTCGTGTTGGTTTGAAGCAATGGAATAAGATATGAGCAGCAACGAGGATAATGGTAACCTCTCGCCCGAGACCCTGGCCGCCCAGGCTCTGGGACGGGTTGATCCTGTGACCAAGGCCCTGGTCCCCTCCCTACATCCATCGAGCACATTTGAACGTGATGCGGATGGTGGCTACAGCTCCGGCCGCGGCTATGCCCGGCCCCATAATCCCACTTATGATGAGGCTGAGGATCTGTTGCAGGCGCTGGAAGGTGGCACCGACTGTCTGTTGTTTGCCTCCGGCATGGCGGCGGCCAATGCAGTCTTTCAATCCCTGTTGCCCGGCGATCATGTGGTTGCGCCCCGGATCATGTATTGGGCCTTGCGAAAATGGCTGGTGGATTTTGCCGTGTCCTGGGGTCTGGAAGTTGAATTTGTAAATACGTCCGACCTGGATGCCGTTCGTGCGGCTATGCGACCGGGCAAGACGCAGCTGGTTTGGATTGAGACGCCGGCCAACCCTATGTGGAATATTACGGATATTCAGGCGGTCGCCGATATCGCCCATGGGGCCGGGGCCCGCTTGGCGGTGGACAGCACCATCGCCTCGCCGGTTTTAAGCCGACCCATTGAATTTGGTGCGGATATTGTGATGCATTCGGCCACCAAGTACCTCAACGGCCATGGTGATATCCTGGCTGGCGCTCTGGTCTGCGCCCGGGACGATGGCTTTTGGCAGCGTATTCGGGCCTGGCGTCGGGACGGTGGCGCGATCCCCGGCACCTTGGAGGCGTGGTTGTTACAGCGCGGTATGCGGACATTATATGTGCGCGTCGCCCGCTGTTCGGAAAGTGCCATGACGATTGCCAAGCATTTTTCAGGCCATCCGCGCATATCTCACGTCCTGTATCCGGGCCTGGCAGATCATCCGGGCCATGACGTCGCGGTGCGTCAAATGACGGGTGGTTTTGGCGGCATGATGTCCCTGCGCATCAGGGGCGGGGAAGCGGCTGCAATGGCCATGGCGGCGGAGATGAAAGTCTTCAAACGCGCGACATCTTTGGGCGGCGTGGAAAGCTTGATCGAACATCGCGCCAGTATCGAAGGTCCGACAACGCCCGTGCCCAGCGATTTGTTGCGCCTGTCCATCGGCCTGGAAAATGTCGATGACTTGATTGCTGATTTGGAGCAGGCCCTGGCCGCGATCCCCGGTCCCATTCCTGATGATGCCCCGCAGGTGGTTGATGATGTCTCTCGCACGCCCATTGAAGCGGCGTTGGAGGATCATGTCCTGGCCATGGTGCGGGAACGCGGCGGCGATCTGGAAGTGCGTAAATTTTCGAACGGCGTTTTACACTTAAATATGCTCGGTTCCCCCGGCGCGTCGGTGCCCCTACAGGCGACCATTCAGAATACCATTCGCCATTATATGCCCGAGGTGCGGGAGGTTCATATTGCATCCGGTGAGGGGGGGATAGAGCCGCAAGCGCTGTTCGACGACGTGATTAATCCCGCAATCGCGGCCCACGGCGGCAAAGTCATCTTGAACCGCGTGGAAGGCGATAGCTTGTATCTGTCTTTTGAAGGGGGCTGCCACGGTTGTGCCATGGCGGAGCTGACCCTGCGACAGGGGATAGAGCCAATCTTGGCGCAGCGTATTCCCAGCTTTAAAACCGTCGTTGATGAGACTGACCACGCGCTGGGAACAGACCCTTATTTCAAAACAAAGAAGTCCTGATGTGACATGATATGGTTGTATTGGAGTAGAGGAGAGCCGCGAAATGTCGTTATCGAGTTTGGATGATTTAAAGCAACCCATGACCTGGCCCGAAGGCGGGGTTACACGCATTCCCTTTCGGCTTTATTCCGACCCGGAAATTTATGCGTTGGAACAGGAACGCATTTTCAAGGGGCCTGTATGGAACTTCCTATGCCTGGAAATCGATATCCCAAACCCAGGTGATTATAAGACCTCGACGGTGGGTGAGATCCCCATCATCGCCACCCGTGACGAGGGCGGCGGTGTGCATGCCATGGTCAATCGATGCAGCCACAAGGGCGCGTTGGTCTGCCTCAAGGAAAAGGGCAATGCCAAGATGCTGACCTGCATCTATCACTCCTGGTCCTTCGATCTTGCGGGCAACTTAAAAGGTGTCGCCTTTCGCAACGGCCTGCAAGGCAAGGGCGGTCTGCCGGATGATTTTGATACCTCGAAGCATGGCCTCGAAACGTTGCGGGTCGAAACATTCTGCGGCTTGGTCTTTGGCACATTTTCGGACGAAACGCCGTCTGTGGAAAGCTATCTGGGCCAGCCCATGTCAAAATTTCTACGTCGCAATCTGGGCAAGCCGTTAAAGCCGTTGGGCATGCACAGCCAGATTATCCACAATAATTGGAAACTGTATGCCGAGAACGTTCGGGATTCCTATCACGCCACCCTGCTGCACACATTCTATACGACGTTCAAGATCAATCGTCTGGACATGGACGGCGGTATCGTTCTGGCTGAGGATAAATGGCATCACATCAGCTTTGCCAAGCGGGATGCCTTTCATGAGGCGGAGGAATATAAGCGAGACAATATCCATGCTGCGCAATATGATTCCCAACTTGACGGCCCACAGCTGTTGAATGCGTGGAATGAATTTGACGATGGCATTACCCATTCCATCCAGGCGATCTTTCCCAATCTGGCGATCCAGTTCACCTTGAATTCCCTTTGCGTACGTTTCTTTGTCCCGCGCGGCATCGATAAGACGGAGCTTTTCTGGTTCTATGTGGGCTATGAGGATGACACGGAAGAGCAAACAGCCATGCGGGTGATGCAGGGCAATCTGACGGGTGCCGCCGGCTTGGTCTCGTTAGAAGACGGCTGCATCAACGAATTCGTACAGCGCGGTACACATGGCAGCGAGGGCGGTGCGGGCCTGGCGGAAATGGGCGGACGGGATGTGGAAAGCTCCGATGCCTCCCGCGCGACGGAAACCGCCATTCGCGGTTTTTGGACCGGCTATCGCAAGATTATGGGTTTTGCCTAATATGAGTGCGACGAAAACCGCCATTGAAGATCTGATTATCGCCTACGCTCACGATATTGACGACGGCCAACTGGACGGCTGGCCCGGCTATTTTTGTGAGGATGGGACCTATACCATTCTAACACGGGAGAACCTGGCGGCAGGTCTGCCCATGGGCATCATGTACTGCCAGGGCCGGGGTATGATGTCGGACCGCATCAAAGCCATGAAAGAGGCGAATATCTACGAGGCGCATACCTATTGCCATCTGCTGGGCCGTTCCCAAATTACAGAGACGTCCAATGGCAGCTATCAGGCCCGCACTAATTTCAGCATCATTCGTACCATGCAAGATGGCGCCTCTGCGATGTTCGCGGTGGGCAAGTATCTCGACGTGATCGAAATGCAGGACGGCCAACCGTTGTTCAAGGCGCGTAGGGTGGTATTGGAATCCCGCCGAGTGGATATCCTGCTGGTCTATCCGCTGTAGGATGGCCTGACACCATGGAACGTCGCCTTGCCGCCATTCTTATTTCAGACATAGTTGGCTATTCCAGTCTTATGGGCGCGGATGAGGCCGGTACGTTAGCGGCATTGCGACAGTTGCGTGGTGAAATGTTCGAACCCGTGGTGGCACGCCACCGGGGCACGGTGATCAAGCGCATGGGAGATGGCTGGCTGGTGGAATTTGCCTCAGCCGTTGATGCGGTCGCTAGTGCAATTGAGGTCCAGGCAGGTCTGGCGCCGCACGAAAATATCAGGCTTCGCATTGGTATCCACGTTGGTGACATCATGCACGAGGACGAGGATATTTTCGGCGATGGCGTGAACATTGCAGCCCGATTACAGGAAATTGCAGTGCCGGGTGGCATCGCCCTATCGGAAATGGCTCGCAACAGCCTGGACGGTGGAATGGCTGTACATTTCTCGGACCAGGGCGATAGGCAGCTGAAAAACATCACAGAAGCTGTGCGGGTCTTTGCCTCTGGCGGTGGCTTGGAGGGCACGCCGGTCCCCTCGGGCAGCCAGCCATCCATCGCCGTGATGCCGTTTGAGAACCGCTCCGCCGACCCGGAACAGGAATATTTCGCCGATGGCATAACAGAAGATGTGATCACGGAGTTGGCGCGCTTTCGCGACTTCAAGGTCATTGCGCAAAGCACCATGTTCACCTTCAAGGGGCGGACTATTGATGTGGGACAGGTCGCCAGGGAACTGGAAGTCCGATACATCATTCAGGGCAGCGTGCGCAAAGCCGGAGAGCGGGTCCGGGTCAGTGCGCATTTGATCGAAGCCGCTACGGGCGACAGCTTATGGGCCGAACGCTTTGACCGGGACTTGGTGGATATTTTCGATCTGCAAGATGAAATAACCCAGGCCATTGTTCGTGCCGTTGCGCCACGATCAGGCGAGGCTGAACTTCGCCGTGCCGCCACCCTTGCTTCACGTGATCTGGGCCTTTGGGATATCATCGCACGGGTTCGCTATCTTCTGTATCAATACAGTAAGGAATCCTGCCAGGAGGCACATTCGCTTCTACAAAAAGCCATTCAGGACTATCCCGAAGAAGCGATCGTGCAAAGCATGATGTGCAACGTTCTCTTTTTGCAGCAACCGTTTGGCTGGGTCGGTGGCCGCGAAAGCTCTATGGAACAGTCAATAAATGCTGCCAGAGAAGCTTTGCGCCTGGATAGCCAGGACGCCAATTCCCATCGTGCAATGGCGCTCTTTCGGATGTTTCAGGGCCGGGATGATGACGCAAAGCTGTCGATGGAAACGGCCCTGAAATTGAACCCTAATTCTGCGGAAATTTTGGGCTCTGCCGCCGGTGTTTACGGTCCCATGGGAGAATATGAACGGTCAATGGAATATTTGCGACGTGCAGTGGAACTGAGCCCTAATGATCCTGCGCAGACAACATGGAATTTAGGCCCAACGCTGAGCACATTGATCGCAGGGCGTTATGATGAAGCTATTGCGATCTGCACCATGAGCATGGAAATGAATCCGAATTTCCCCTCGGCCTATCGACAACGCGCCGCTGCCCTGGCTTTGTCTGGTCGACCGGACGAGGCGCGGGATGACGTTACGAAATTGTTGGAGCTGGAGCCTGATACGAATTTACGGGTAACCGCGCAGCGGGTGCCTTTGCGTGGTGAACATATGGAAAAGTTTCTCGATGCCCTGCGTGCGGCAGGGTTGCCGGAATAGGGAGTAAACATGTCTAAAGACACTTATTACAAAGATCACTGGGTTGAGATTGAGCCGGATCGGTTGGCACGGTACGAGGCGCAGTTTGTTTGGGGCCAGCGCGGCGACCGTTTGATCGCGGGGGCGGAGATTGCCGAGGGTCAGGCGGTGGCCGACTATGGCTGCGGTCCCGGTTATTTGTCGGTAGAACTGGCCAAGCGCGTGGGCGCGGGCGGGCATGTGCATGCTTTTGATGTGAACGCCGATTTTGTCAAAAAAACCCAAGACAGGTTGGCAACGGAAGGTTTGGCGGATCGCGCCACCGTGACCCATTTGCAGGCCGACGTGCTGCCCTTGGATGCGGACAGCCTGGACCGGGTTATCGTTAAGAACGTTATGGTCTATGTGGACGATCCTCTGGCAAGTTTCACGGAGTTTCGCCGGGTGGTGAAGCCGGGCGGCAAGGTGCATGCCATCGACAGTGATTTCTATATGGCGGCTTTTGATCCCATTGATGTGCACGATTGGCGTCACGTTCTGGACGCGGGCATCCATGCCTTTCGCACCCCAACCATTGGCCGGCAGATGTATGGCATCGCCTTGAAGGCCGGGTTTTCGGATGTGGCGGTGGAGGTCATCGCCGCACCTGATTTCACTGGACGTATGCTCAGCTTCATCAAGAATACCGCCGGCTATGCACGGGAGGGCGGCAACTATGATGAGGAGATTGTTGCCCGCGTCGTTGATGTGGCCAGCAAGGCGGTAGAAGACGGCACCTTCTTTGCCCTGAACCCGCAGTTCCTTGTTACAGCAACGGTCTAGGGGTCTGGGCCATGGCAGTCACGGTCACCTTCGTAGGCTGTGGGGATGCCTTCGGTAGTGGTGGGCGGTTCAATACCTGCATCATGGTGGATGGCGCAGATATTCGCTTCACCATAGATTTCGGTGCCTCGTCCCTGGTGGCTTTGAACAAGCTGGGCATAAGCCATAATTCCATCGACGCCGTTTTGCTGACCCATATGCATGGGGATCACTTCGGCGGTCTGCCGTTTATGTTGTTAGATGCCATGTTCGGGGCACGCCGCAAGCGCCCGCTGACAATTGCAGGGCCGAAAAACCTAGAGGCGCCGGTCGTCGGGTAATACCCAATGTCCACATTATGGTGGAAAAGAATATTTCTGTCATCAATTTTGAAAGAGAAATTCTAAACTGCGTAGAAAAATATTTCGACGGCAGCGCAAGTTTCGGACTGGCAATATCCCAACTAGTATAAGTGCGGCATTCCGATTTCAATAACCCATCTTCGCACTAACATGCTGGCCAAAGTTGATCAGGTTACTGATCAGTGTGCCGAAGATGGCCTGGTGATTGCGCTTTAAGGTTCGACGCCGTAGTCACGTTTTGCGGCCTCTGCGCTGACATAGCCATTCTTTAGATCGTCGGCCAAGGCAGCGGGGTCTCGTTTCGACGCCGGGCCGTAACCACCCGAACCCGGCACTTCAAAGATGATGCGGCCATTTTCCGGTACTGTGAAGGCGCCTTTGGAAAGCGGATGGCGTTGGGTGCCGTCGGGATCTTCCAGGGTGATGCGCATAGGCGAGCCCGCCTGACCGCCTGCCAAACCAAATGGTGGTGATTTGCTGCGTTCACAACAGACCGCACCACGGGAGGAGTTGCCCAATACCGTCCAGACCCGACGCGCCCCGCACCCGCCCCGGAATTCACCGGCACCGCCACTGTCGGGCAGTACGGAATATTCCTCCACCCGCACAGGAAAACTCATTTCCAGAACTTCAATGGGGGTGTTCATCATGTTGGAGATGCCGGCTGCAACCACGTTGATGCCGTCTTTGTTGTAGCGGGCACCAAAGCCTCCCTTTATGGATTCATAACTGACGTAACGTTCACCGCTGCGGTTATCCACACCACCCAGGGTCAATACGGCGGACGTGCCCTGGGAGCAGGCCATGACCCGTTCGGGCAAAAAGCTAAACAAGGCACCAAACAACATGTCCGAGACGCGATGAGACATTTCGTGGTTGGCATAGACCACCGGGGCGGGGAAGGCAGCGTTGACGACGGAGGCTTCGGGTGCAGTCACAGTGATGGCCCGCCAGCAACCGGAATTGGGCGGGATCATACCGTTCGGGTCCACCACCATTTTCACAGCCGTGTAGATGCCAGATGCTGTCACCGACAAGGGCGCGTTCATGGGGCCTGCAACCTGGGGGTCAGAGCCCGCGAAATCAACGCTTAATTGGTCGCCGGATTTGACCGCATGCATGCGGATGGTAAAGGTTTCGTCTTCGTCTTCGCCTGGTTCCAGGATGCCGTCGCCGTCACAGAAATCTTCAAAACGGCCTTCGCCATCGGGCAATTCGGCGAGGAATTTCCGCATCATGATTTCGGAATAATCCATCACCTCATCCATGATCCGGCGCAAGGTTTCGACGCCGTATTTTTCCGCCAGTTCCGACAACCGGGCGCTGCCCCGTCGGTTGGCGGCGATCTGGGCATTCATGTCGCCCCGGCGTTCATCCGGCGTGCGCACGTTGGTGAAGATGATCGCATCCACACCCTCGTTCAAGACGCCTGCTGCGTACAGGCGCACGGGGGGCAGGCGCAGGCCCTCACCAAACACTTCCGTAACTGCGCCGTAACTGCCTGGTGTAGCACTGCCAATATCCGGCCAATGGGCCCGCACACAGGCAAAGCCCAACAGCTCGCCCTTGTGAAACGATGGCGAGACGATGTTGACGTCGGGTAAGTGTGAACCACCAAAATAGGGATCGTTATGGATGAACACATCCTCATCCTCAAACGTGCCAAAGGCCTGGATGACGGCCTTTACCGCATCGGGCATGGAACCTAAATGGATCGGCAGGTCGGGACCTTGGGCAATCATCTCGCCCTTGGCGTCAAACAAGCCGCAGGAATAGTCGCCAGCCACTTTCAACAATGGGGAATAGGCTGTTTTGGCGAGGACGATTTTCATTTCCTCAGCCGCTGCATACAGGCTGTTCTTAACCACTTCGAATGTAGCGGCATCTGTTTTTATGGGGCTGGTGTTGTTATCGGGCATTTGCGTTCTCCATAATAATGTGGCCTGCATCATTCACTCGCGCCTGCCATCCCGGTGGAATGACGATGGTCGTATCCACCGCCTCGATCACCGCCGGGCCGGAGATTTCAGTTTTCACTGCCAGTTTCGCACAATCATAAATGGCGCAATCGCAACGCCCGCCCTCACGAAACCAAACTGAACGATTGCCTTTCAAAGGGTCATCGACTGCCGTCGAACCATGGCTCAATTCAATATGTTCAAACTGCCCAATGGCTGTCAGGCGCAGGTTGACCACTTGGATTGTTTCGTTCGGGTTGTCATGACCGTAGGTGAGGCGATGTTTCTCGTGAAACAGACGTGCCAGCTCATCCAAGGTTTCCCTCGTGATCGGCCCTGCCGCCGCCGGTATGGTCAACTCATAGGCTTGGCGGCCATAACGCAGGTCCGCCGACCGTTCCATCAACCAATCTTTTTCAGGGATCTTGGCCGCCTGCAACATAATCTTCGCCGATGCTTCCATCTCCCCGTAGACATCTGCAATTACGCTAGGTTCGGCCTTATCCAGGTGAATGAAATGCGTTTTGACATAGTCACGTTTTAGATCCGTGGCGACCAGACCGAGGGCAGAAAAGCCCCCCGGTATGGGCGGGATGATGACTTCACGAATGTCAAGTTCCGCCGCCAATTCCGCTGCGTGCATGGGCCCCGCACCGCCAAAGGCGACCAGGCTGAATTCCCGTGCATCGTGGCCGCGTTCGACTGAGACGATGCGCAAGGCCTCTGCCATAGATGCGTTGACCACATTCAAGACACCGGCTGCCGCCTCGTCTGTAGTGATGCCAAGGGGCTTGCCAAGATGTTCATCAATGGCGGCCAGTGCTTTGTCGGCGCGAATGGCCAGGCGGCCCGCCAACAAGGCCTTTGGATCCAGATAACCCAAGGCCAGATTGCAATCGGTCACGGTGGGTTCCGTGCCGCCCGCGTCGTAGCAAACGGGGCCGGGTTCAGCGCCGGCGCTTTTTGGACCCACCTTCAATGACCCGCCCGGATCGATCCAGGCGATGGAGCCGCCACCCGCACTGACTTCCGCCAAATCAATCACCGGCACCCGGATTGGGTGGCCCGTACCGTTCATCCAGCGATTGACGTTGCCATCACCGCCCACTTCGTACTCGGACGTGGTTTCGACCACGCCGTCCTTGATCAGAGAGGCCTTGGCCGTAGTGCCGCCCATATCGAAGGAGAGTAAGTTTGGTTTGTCCAATTGCCGGCCGATCAGGGCGGCGGCGATAACGCCTGCGGCAGGACCCGATTCAATGGCCATGGCGGGCATCTTCAAACCTTCGGCTACATCAAAGACACCCCCCGATGATCCCATGACGTAGAGGTCCGGCAGCCCCATGTCCCCCGTCGCGCCCGCCAGGCGTTGCAGATAACTTTCCAGAATAGGCCCCACATAGGCGCAGACGGCGGTGGTGGAGGCGCGCTCAAACTCCCGAATTTCCGGCAGCACTTCGCATGACAGAAAGATCGGAATATTGGGTAACGCGGCGCGTAGTTTTTCGCCAATACGCTTTTCATGCACATCGTTCAGGAATGAGAACATCAGAGAGACCGCTATAGCCTCAATCTCGTTCTCCTTGGCGAAGGCAATCACGGCGTCGATGTCGTCTTCGTTCAGGGGCGTGACCACTTCACCGGCGGCATCCACCCTCTCGTCAACCTCCAGGCGGCAATAGCGGGGGATCAATAGGCCGGGCGCATCCTGAAACATATCGTACAGGGAGGAGCGGGATGATCGCCGCAACTCCAACACATCGCGGAAACCTTTGGTGGAGACCAGCATGGCGTGGGCACCCTTGCCCTCCAATATGGCGTTGGTGACCACGGTAGTGGCGTGCGATAGCAGCGAGACGGAGGAGGCGGCAATGCCGTGCTCTTTTAGGGCAATGGACAAACCATCTACGACGCCCTGGCCAAAATCACGCGGCGTCGTCGATACCTTGGCAATGCCGATCTGCCCGGTATCTTCATTCACCAAGGCGACATCTGTAAATGTACCGCCAATATCAACACCAACCCGCCAACTCATTCGCCGTCTCCCCACAATTCATTTGGGGGGAGTCTAGTCGTTGGCCACCTCGGCGGCAACGTTTGGTACGTATGCGGATTTGGTGAAATGTTCCTGGTCCTGGGTTGAGAAGCTTAACCCCGCCGCCATGACCGCCGCGTCCTCCACCCGATCCAGCGGCACATAGGATCGATCATCCCCTGCCACATAGGCATCGTTGGTGGCGGCGTTGTAACAAATAATAAGTGTCCAGCGCCGGTTGTCGGACAAATTCTTGTCGGATCGGTGCAGCATATTGGCGTGAAATACCAGTACGTCACCAGGGTCCATTTCCGCATAGACCAGGTCATGTGACTTGAGGATTTGAACCATGCGCTCTGGGTCCGCCTCATTCTGCTTGTCGGTCAGGGGCACATGATCGATGCGGCCCAGCTTGTGGGAGCCTTTAACCAGTTGCAGACAGCCGTTTTCCGGCGTTGTTTTATCCAGAGCGATCATACAGCTCAACATATTCGGGCGCAGACAGCCGTTGTAGTACCAATAGCCGTAATCCTGATGCCATTCCCAGGCCCCGCCCTCCCGCGGTTCCTTGGCGGTTAGCTTCGATTGGTAATGATAGACCTCTTCGCCAATCAGTGTGGTGGCGGTATCAACCATCCGCGCACAGCGGGCTGCCATGCCGTAAACACTGTCACCGGCCCGGTTCCACAGCGCGATGCGGGTGCCGAAGCCTTCCTGATCGGGACGCAACAGGGAATGGTCGACAATGGCGGGGTCTTCTTCCATTGCGCGGCAAAGAAGGTTCGTTTCCGCCCCATCAAACAGTTGCCGCAGGATGACATAGCCGTCCCGGTCGTATGCCTGTTGCTGGGCGGGCGATAGTTGGAAGGTCATGGTGATGGCACCCATCGGTCAATTTATGGATTAACAACGGTATTAGAATAGCAACGATGCGGGACGATTGCGACTTTTCAGCACTATAAATTTCTGCCACAGTCTTTGGCGTTGTTTGTTTCACGTCGTCTTTCTTCACCTGGAGGCTGCGCCAATGAACACCCCCATCTCACGTAAAGGCTTAATGGAACGCCTCGCAGACGGCCCGGTTATATGCGCCGAGGGCTATTTGTTTGAGCTTGAACGCCGGGGCTATTTGCAGGCCGGCGCCTTTGTCCCCGAGGCGGTATTGGATCACCCGGACGAGGTGCGCCAACTGCATCGCGAATTTGTTCATGCGGGATCCGATGTGGTGGAGGCCTTCACCTATTACGGCCACCGGGAAAAGCTACGCCTGATCGGCAAAGAACATTTTCTGGAAGACCTCAACCGGGAGGCTTTGCGTATTACCAGTGAAGTGGCGCAGGAAAGCGGCACCCTATTGGCCGGAAATATCTGCAACACAAATTTATATGAACCTGATAGCGCGGAAAGCGAAAACAAGGTGCGTGCCATGTTTGAGGAACAGGTTGCCTGGGCGGTGGAGGCAGATGCGGATCTGATCATTGGTGAGACATTTTCCTATACGGCAGAGGCGTTGATTGCCCTGGATGTGATCAAACAAACAAAGCTGCCCAGCGTGATAACCATGGCGTTTCACCGGGCCGATACCACGCGGGACGGGCACACAGCGGGTGAATCCTGTAAACTTATCGCAGACGGCGGCGCGGATGTGGCGGGTTTGAATTGTTGCCGGGGCCCCTGGACCATGCTGCCACTGCTGGAGGATGTCTGTGCCAGTATTGATATCCCGGTGGCGGCCCTGCCGGTGCCCTATCGCACCCATGCAGATGAGCCTACGTTCCAATCCCTGCGTGATCCCGGCTGTAATTGCCTGCCAACCGAGATGCCATTTCCCACCGCCTTGGATCCCTTCACATGCAATCGGTTCGAAATTGCCGAATTCACCAGGCAGGCCCTAGATCTGGGTGTCAGCTATTTCGGGGTCTGTTGCGGTGGCGCCCCCCACCATGTGCGCGCCATAGCAGAGGCGTTGGGGCGCACGCCGCCTGCATCACGCTATTCTCCGGATATGTCGAAACACGCCTTCTTTGGCACCAATACTACGTTGCAAGATCACAACACGGACGCCAGCGACCAGATATAGAGTTGATCGCCCTACGACCCTGGATTAACGGGTCAAGCCCGTTAATGACAGTTTGGAATTTTGCGGAAAAACTCGACCCTATCGCCCTTATCGTCGTTGCCAGGCTTGACCCGGCAATCCATGTGGTAGTGTGCCGGGCCTCGTTGAATAGTGAAATGCCGCGGGATTTTGTTAGCCGC
>JAPKBD010000033.1 GCA_028824965.1 Alphaproteobacteria bacterium
CATGGCCATACCCATCAGCTCTTTGGGGGTGGATTTTTCTTTGAAAAACAGCACTGACAGGGCCAGGGTGAACAGCAACTCCACCTGGCCCAGGGCTTTGACGTAGGCGGCGCGTTCTATGGTCATGGCTGTAAACCAACCAGCCGAGCCGATAACAGAGGTGATGCCGACGAACAGGCAACCGCGCCAGTTTGGGCCCATGGCGGAGATCTGATCCCGCGCGCGGAACAGGATGTAGATCGTCATGATCACGGTCTGGATGACCAATACCAAGGCCAAGGTCAGAGCTGCGGCATACACCCAATCGTCCAGGCCCAGGGACAAACTGGCCTGACGCAGAAATAATGACGCGCCGGCAAAACCCAGACCGGACAGCAGACCCACACCGGCGGCGGGTTGGAACAGGCGGCGTACGAATGTTTCACCCGCAACGCCGGTCCGCGCCAGATTGATCATGATCACGCCAAAGGCACCCATGGCCACCGCTACCCAACCGGCACCAGCCAATGCCTCGTGAAAAACCACGGCACCCACGATGGCGGTCAACAGAGCCTCCGTGCGGGCATAGGTTGAACCGATAGCAAAATTGCGCAGGGAAAACAGAAACACCAACAGAACCGTGGCAAGGATTTGCGAAATAGCGGTCAGGGCGGCGAAAACGAAATATTTCCAACCCATGACGGGTATCACAGCGGAAATATCATGGTCGCCTGTTTGATGCAGGTACCACAGATATACCAGAGCGAACGGCAGCCCCCACAAAAACCGCACGTAGGACGCACCAACGGCGGAAAAATCCTTGGTCAGGTGTTTTTGCCCAGCCGTCCGGGCTGCCTGCATGAAGGCAGCCAGAAAGGTAATGGGTATCCAGATCCAGGTTTCCATTCGGACTAACGGCGCTAGCTAAAGCCTAGCCCTTCACATGCGGCGCTTCGTAATCCACACGTGGGTCATTGCGGAAGGGGTTGCGCGGATAGGTGCCCAAAATTTGCAGGCGAGTACAGAAAAACTGCGCCTCTTCCAACGCCCAGGCAACCCGTTGATCCTCCGGGTGGCCCTCGAAATCCGCATAGAATTGCGCCTGCTCAAAACTGCCCGGCTCAATATAGCTTTCCAGCTTGGTGATATTGATATTCGCGGTGGCAAAGCCGCCCAGGGTTTTATAGAGCGAAGCAGGCACGCTGCGGACCTGAAAGACTACGGTCGTCATAGCAGCACCGTCTTTGGGGTGCGGCGTAATCCGTTCCCGCGCCAAAATTATAAAACGGGTGATGTTGTTGCCCAAATCCTGAACGTCCTTCGCCAGGACCTCCAAGCCATAGATTTCAGCCGCCAATGATGAACCGATGGCAGCAAGGGATTTGTCCCCTTGTTCGGAAATCATCCTGCAAGCACCGGCAGTATCGGCTGCGACCACAGGTTCAACACCAAGATCACGAATTAGATTTCTGCATTGGGGAAGCGCGTGGATATGGCTGTGGATTTCCTTGATATCAGACATCTTTGTACCGGGCACCGCCATCAACTGATGGTTCACCGCCTGATAATGTTCGCCAATGATATATTGTTCCGAGGTAGGGATCAGGTGATGGATATCCGCCACCCGGCCGGCCAGGGAATTTTCAATGGGGATCATGGCGCGCCCCGCCTTGCCATCCCGGACAGCGGCGAAGGCATCTTCAAATGTGCGGCACGGCAGGGGCGTGTAATCTGGCAATCCCTCACGACAGGCAAGATGGGAATAGGCCCCCAGCTCGCCTTGAAAGGCCACATTCATGCGTGGATCATTATCATTGTCGGCCATGCTGAGGCGTCCCTAACTATCTGGGTTATCTACGGTATTTGGATCAAGCGTGATCTAATGCAGCGAGCGCGCGATCCAGATCGGCGGGAGTATCGACACCGAAGGGGACCCTGTCAACGAGGCCGACCTGGATCACCATGCCGTCCTCCAACGCGCGCAATTGTTCCAACTTCTCCCGCATCTCCAAATGACCGGGAGGCAAAGCGACAAATCGCGCCAATGCGGCCCGGCGGTAACCGTAGATCCCGATATGATGATACAGCGGCCCGTCGCCTGATGGGGCCGAGACACGGGTAAAATACAGCCCCCGCCCCTGGCGTTCGCCCGGTGCCATGGAAATGACGGCCTTGACCACACTGGGTTCCTGCCGCTCGTAATCCTCAACAATCTCGGCCGCCAGGGTGGAGATATCGACGTTATCATCTGCCAGCAACTCCAACGCCAAACGGATCTGCCCTGGCTCCATGGTCGGCAGGTCGCCCTGCAGGTTGATGATGGCGTCATAGGTGCCGTTCGGATCAAACTTTTGCACCGCTTCCCACACCCGGTCGGAGCCCGACGGGTGGTTGGGATCAGTCAGCACCGCATTGCCGCCCACAGCCTCGATCACCGCGACAATTTCAGCCTCGGCACAGGCCACGACGACCGGGCCGATATCCGCCTCCACCGCCCGCCGCCAGACATGTACGATCATTGCCTCGCCATGGATATCCGCCAACGGCTTGTTCGGCAGCCGCAGGGAGGCCATGCGCGCCGGGATCACCACAAGTGCCTGCTGTTTCATATCGTCCAATACACTCCCCATTCGCGCTTTCAGTTTGCCCACGCGGTCTAGCCAATCCGTTGCGGCGATGTTATACGGTGAGCCGTCCCATCGGGATAGGCTGTTCTACCACCAACTCAAGGTTCAATTGGGGTTATCGCCATGAATATGTTTGAATTGAATAAGATTTTGGGCGCTGTGCTGGGCGCGGCCCTTTTGGTCATGGTGATCAATGAAATTAGTAACGCAGCTGTAAACCCCAAGCATCTCGATAAAGTTGCCATCGAAATCGGTGATGGTGAGGCAGAAGCCGTCGCAGAGAAAACCGACACAAAAGCTGACGCAGGCCCCAGCCTGGCCGTATTATTGTCGGCTGCTGATGCGGGCAAAGGTTCCAAAACGGCGAAAAAGTGCAAGGCCTGTCACAGCTTTGATAAGGGCGGCAAGCACAAGATTGGCCCCTTGCTCTATGGCGTCGTTGGCCGTGGCAAAGGTGCCGGCACCAGCTTCAAGTACTCCTCCGCCATGACGGATAAAGGCGGCGATTGGTCTTATGCAGACCTGGACGCCTTTCTGGCCAATCCGAAAGGGTTCCTGCCGGGCACCAAGATGGCCTTTAAGGGCATTAAAAAAGCCAAGGATCGGGCCAACTTGATCGCTTTTATGCGGAAGAACCACGATTCGGCCCCGGCCCTCCCCGCAAAGTAAATTGACGGAATAATTTAGCAGAGACACCTCTCCATGGAACAGGCCGGACATTATCTGGCCCTGGCGAACCGGCTGGCGGATGCTGCCGGTGAGATCATCCGGCCGCACTTTCGCGCTGATCTGGATATCGAGATCAAGGCCGACGAAAGCCCTGTCACAATTGCGGACCGGGATGCCGAACGGGCCATGCGCGCCATCATAGAGGCGGAATGCCCAGACCACGGTATCCTGGGCGAGGAATTTCCTGGTAAAGACGGTGCCAAAAATGAAGGTGGTGAATGGCGCTGGTACCTCGACCCCATTGACGGCACCAAGCTGTTTATCACCGGTATCCCCCTGTTTGGCACCCTGATTGCCCTGGCCCACAACGGCAAACCGGTGCTGGGCGTCATGGATCAACCCATCAATGGGGAACGCTGGGTCGGCGCCATGGACGGCAGTGCCACCTGCAACGGTGCCGCGATCAAAACCAGCACAAAGGAAAACCTGGACGAGGCGATCCTTTTTACGACATCCATCGGCTACTACGATCCGGACCAGGCCCAAACCTTTGAACGCTTGTCTGCCGCCACAAAGTTGACCCGGCAAGGCACGGATTGTTATGCCTTTGCCATGCTGGCCATGGGCTTTGTGGACATCGTCACAGAAACCAATTTCAACGAATGGGACATCGCCGCCCTGGTGCCGATTATCGAAAACGCCGGTGGCGTGGTCACCGACTGGCAGGGCGCGCCATTGCGGTTCGACGGCCAAATCAGCATCGAAACAACCGTCGCCGCCGCCAACCCCACGCTACATGCGAAGGCGTTGGAGGCTTTGCAGGACTGAGCTATCGATGCACTGATAGTGGTATTGCCATTTCGTGCGGAATTCTGACTGAATTTTGATGCATAAGGCCTTGAAATCGCCCCATTGAGCGGCCATCGTCGTCCCTAGTGAAACCATCGTCTGGAGATCCGGCCATGCGCGCCTTTTTGCTGATATTCGGCTGCCTGTTTCTAAGCTTACCTAGCCATGCCGACGATCCGCCGCGCCATGGCATGTCGATGTTTGGGAAGCTGAAATATCCCGCCAACTTCAATCATTTTGAATACGTCAATCCAGACGCGCCCAAAGGCGGCCTCGTTCGGATGGAGGCGCGGGGCACGTTTGATACCCTGAACAGTTTCACCATCAAGGGCAGCCCGGCGGCTGCGCTGGGCCTGATCTACGACACATTGATGGCGTCCGCGCGTGACGAGGCATTTGCGGAATATGGCCTGCTGGTGAAGAACGTCGTGGTGGCGGATGATCTGTCATCGGTGACGTTTGATCTGCGGGAGGAAGCCCGCTGGCACGATGGCAAGCCGATCACGGCGGATGATGTCGCCTTCAGCCTGGAATTGCTCAAGGCCAAGGGTGCACCGTTTTATCGCTTTTATTACGCCAATGTGGACAAGGCGGAAGCCCTGACACCCCACAAAGTGAAATTCACGTTCACGGGTCGCAAGAACCGCGAACTGCCCCTGATCATCGGACAATTGCCCGTGCTGCCGAAACATTATTGGCAAGGCAAGAATTTTGAGTCGACAACGCTGGAGGCACCGTTGGGCAGCGGGCCTTATCGCATTGGCAAGGTGGATCCGGGCCGCAGCATCACCTACCAACGGGTCGCCGATTATTGGGGCAAGGATCTCGCCGTAAACAAGGGCCGGTATAATTTCGACAAATTACGGTATGAATATTACCGGGACCCGACCGTGGCGCTGGAGGCGTTCAAGGCGAAAGCCTTTGATTTCCGGCAGGAGAATACAGCCAAAGTCTGGGCCACTGCCTATACCTTCCCGGCCCTGAAAAAAGGTCATGTGATCAAGGAAACATTGGCCAACGGCAGTCCCACCGGGATGCAGTCCTTTGCCTTTAACACGCGGAAGGCAAAATTTCAGGACCCTCGGGTTCGCCAGGCGTTGGCCCTGACCTTTGATTTCGAATGGGCCAACAAAAATCTGTTCTTTGGCCAATATACCCGGACACAAAGCTATTTCTCCAACTCCGAACTGGCATCATCCGGCCTGCCTAGTACGTTGGAATTGAAGCTGCTGGAACCTATGAAGGGACAAGTCCCAGACGAAGTCTTCACGAAAACCTATTTGGCTCCAAAAACGGATGGCTCTGGCAAGTCCAGAAAGCAACTGCGCCGGGCAAAGCGGCTTTTGACTGACGCCGGTTGGGTGATCAAAGACGGCCAGCTGACCCACGGCAAGACCGGCGAGGTCATGAAGATCGAATTCCTGCTGCTCAGCCAAGCCTTTCAAAGGATTGTCGCACCCATGCAGCAATCCATGAAGCGTTTGGGTATCACCGCCACCATTCGATTGGTTGACACATCGCAATACGTCAACCGCCTGCGCGGTTTTGATTTTGACATCATAAGCACAGGCTGGGGGCAGTCCTTGTCACCGGGCAATGAACAACGGGATTTTTGGGGCACCGAAGCCGCTGACCGTACGGGCAGCCGCAACTATATCGGCATCAAAGACCCGGCCATCGACAAATTAATCGACCACATTATCTTTGCCGGCAGCCGGGCCGAACTGGTAGCAGCCTCCCGCGCCCTGGATCGGGTGTTGTTGTGGAACCATTTCGTCATTCCCAATTGGCACATCAACAGCTATCGCATTGCCTATTGGAACAAGTTTGCGCGCCCTGCGATCAAACCCAAATACGGCCTGGGCTTCACGGACACCTGGTGGGTTGATAGCGCCAAAGAGAAAGCCTTGCAGGCAACATTGAAGGGCGGGAAGTAGGCGCGTTAATCTGCTATCATCAGCATATGATTCACATCTGCATTATTTTGGCAGGGTTGCTTGCCTTCCAAGGCGCGGCGACAGCCCAGGCCAAGCCTCAACATGGCTTCGCCGTACTGGGCAGCCTGAAATACGGCCCGGACTTCACACATTTTGACTACGTCAATCCGGACGCACCGAAGGGCGGACGATTGCGGCTGTGGTATAACGGAAACTTCGACAGCCTTAATCCATTTATCCTCAAAGGCCATGCGGTCGCAGGCAGCAACCCGTTCGGGGTTGATGGCCGCTTGCTCACCTTCGAAACCCTGATGGTCGGCTCCGGCGACGAAGAAGACTCCTTTTATGGTTTGATCGCGGGCGGGGTTGAACTGGCGGGCGATCGTCAGTCCATCACCTTTACCCTGCGCCCCGAGGCCCACTGGCACGACGGCAGCGCGATCACAGCAAGGGACGTTGCGTTCTCATTCACCACCCTGAAAGCCAAGGGCCATCCGGTCTATCGCGTCCTGTTCAAGGACGTGACCGGCACGGATGTCTTGAGCCAAGGCAAAATCCGTTTCAATTTTGCCAAAGGTGTTTTGACCCGGGACCTGCCGGCAACCGTCGCCACCATGCCCGTCATCTCAAAAGCCTGGTACACCGCCAATGACTTTACCAAGACGACTTTGACCGCGCCTTTGGGCAGCGGACCGTACAAGGTTTCGAAAGTCGATCCAGGCCGCGCCATCACCTATGCCTTAGTGGAGGATCATTGGAGCAAGGATCTCGCCGTCTATCGCGGGCGCAACAATTTTCAACGCATCACCTGGGATTATTATCGGGACCGCGACATTGGGTTGCAGGCGTTGTTCGCGGGCAAGCTGGATTTTCGTGAGGATTTCACATCGCGCAACTGGGCCACCAAGTATGACAATGTGCCAGCAGTCAAAGATGGCCGCCTGATCAAAGAAACCCTGCGGGACCACAGCCCATCCGGCTTTCAGGCATTCTTCCTCAATACCCGGCGTGCGAAGTTCTCTGACCGTCGCGTGCGCCAGGCCATTGGTTTGGTTTTCGATTTTGAATGGACCAACAAAAACCTGTTCTATGGTCTGTACCAGCGGACCTACAGCATTTTTCAAAATTCAGATATGGAAGCCGCCGGCACGCCAAAAGGTGCTGAGCTGGCCCTGCTGGAACCCTGGCGGGACGAGTTGCCAGCGGATGTCTTTGGCCCGGTCTATCGGGCACCAAAAACCAATGGTTCCGGCAATATTCGCGGCCAACTGCGCGCGGCCAAAAATTTGCTGCGGGCGGCAGGCTGGCGCGTCAAAGACAGCAAGCTGGTCAATAAAAAGGGTCAACCATTTGAGATTGAGTTCCTGACCTATTCCAAGTCATTTGAACGCATCATTATGCCCTATGTACGCAACCTGGAAAAACTGGGCATCACCGCGCGGTTGCGTTTGGTGGAGCCGGCGCAATATCAACGGCGTATCCAGGGTTTCGATTTCGATGTGACCACATTCCGCAGTTCATCATCCCTGACACCGGGGTTAAGCCTACGCAGCGCCTGGAATTCGGAGGTCGCGGACATGACCGGCGGGCGCAATTATACCGGCCTGAAAAGCCCGGCAGTGGATGACTTGATCGAAAAGATCATCCAAGCCAAATCCAGGGACGAACTACGCCACGCCACCCATGCTCTGGACCGGGTCATTATGTGGAGCCACAATCTGGTGCCCCAATGGTTCAAGGCAGCCCACACCATTGCCTATTGGGACCTGTTCGGTCGCCCGGCGATAAAGCCCAAATATGCCCGTGGTGTCCTGGACACCTGGTGGTGGGACCCAGCCAAAGCGGCCAAGCTGGGGCGCAAATAATCCATGGTCGCCTATATCATTCGCCGGTTGTTGTTGATGATCCCAACCCTGTTCGGGATCATGCTGTTGAACTTTGTCGTGCTGCAATTCCTGCCCGGCGGGCCTGTCGAACAAGTCATCGCGCAATTGACCGGCACGGCTGTTGAGGCCACCTCGCGGGTCTCAGGCGGCGGTGGGGCGGAGGTTAGCCGCGAACAGCAGATGAGCAACCAGGGTGCGGATGCCGCCATATCATCGAAATATCGCGGGGCCCAAGGTCTGGACCCGGAGTTGATCAAAGATCTGGAGCGGCAGTTCGGTCTGGACAAACCGGCGCATGAGCGTTTCGCCCTGCTGGTCTGGAATTATGCCCGATTTGATTTTGGCGAGAGTTTCTTTCGTGACCAACCGGTCATTGGCTTAGTCGTCGACAAGATGCCGGTTTCAATCTCCCTGGGCATCTGGACCACCTTGTTGACCTATCTAATCTGCATCCCCCTGGGCATCGCCAAGGCGGTGCGGGACGGCACCCGGTTTGATATCTGGACCTCCACCGTCATCATCGTCGGCTATGCCATTCCGGGCTTTTTGTTCGCCGTGCTGTTGATCGTGCTGTTTGCGGGCGGCTCTTTCTGGGATCTGTTCCCGTTGCGTGGGATAACATCGGAAGGTTGGGACGATATGTCCTGGCCCGCAAAGATCGCGGACTATTTCTGGCACATGGTTTTGCCCATCTCGGCCATGGCTATTGGCGGTTTCGCCACCCTGACCATGCTGACCAAGAATTCCTTTTTGGACGAGATCAACAAACACTACGTGGTCACGGCACGGGCCAAGGGATTGAGCGAGCGGCGGGTGTTGTACGGCCATGTCTTTCGCAATGCCATGTTGATCGTGGTGGCGGGTTTCCCCTCCGCCTTCATCGGGGTTTTGTTTACCGGCTCATTATTGATCGAGGTCATCTTCTCCCTCGACGGCCTCGGCCTGTTAGGGTTTGAGGCGGCCTTGAACCGGGATTATCCTGTTGTTCTGGGCACCTTATACGTCTTCACTCTCATGGGCCTGATCCTCAACCTGATCGGTGATCTGATGTATATGATCATTGACCCGCGCATTGATTTTGAGAGCCGGGATGTCTAAAGCCGCCATGCAGAAAAAGGGGGCACCAGACACCTTTCTGGGTCGCCCCATGACGCCCTTGAACCGGCGGCGTTTGCGCAATTTCAAGGCCAACAAGCGCGGCTATTGGTCCATGTGGATCTTCCTGTTCCTGTTCCTAACCTGCCTGTTCGCGGAATTCATCGCCAACGACAAACCGCTGTTGCTGGGTTATCAGGGTGAAATCTATGCCCCCGTCCTGTTCACCTACCCAGAGACGGTATTTGGAGGAGAGTTCGAGACGGAAGCGGATTACCGCGATCCCTTTGTCGAAGAACTGATCATAAAGGAGGGCGGCGGTTGGATCATCTGGCCGCCCATTCGCTACAGCTATCGCACCATTAACTATGACCTGCCCGTCCCAGCGCCTGCCCCACCGTCGGGCGAAAATTGGCTGGGTACGGATGATCAAGGCCGGGA
This sequence comes from Alphaproteobacteria bacterium, assembly GCA_028824965.1. Lineage (GTDB taxonomy): Bacteria > Pseudomonadota > Alphaproteobacteria. The sequence continues at coordinate 9,484 of JAPKBD010000033.1, forward strand.
TGTCACCGCGCGTCTGATCTATGGCTTCCGCATATCGGTTCTGTTCGGCCTGGTGCTGACCGTCGTCTCCTCCATCGTTGGCGTGATGGCGGGCGCGGTGCAGGGTTATTTCGGCGGCTGGACGGATTTGTTGTTCCAACGCTTTATCGAGGTCTGGTCCGGACTGCCTACATTGTATCTTCTGATCATCCTCGCCAGCTTTATCGAACCGAGTTTTTGGTGGCTGCTGGGCATCATGCTGTTGTTTTCCTGGATGAGCCTGGTCGGCGTGGTCCGGGCGGAATTCCTGCGCGCCCGGAACTTTGACTATGTGCGTGCAGCGCGTGCCCTAGGCCTCTCAGACGTCATGATCATGTACCGCCACGTTCTGCCCAACGCTATGGTCGCTTCCCTCACGTTCCTGCCGTTTATCCTTTCAGGTTCCATCACCACCCTGACGGCGCTGGATTTCCTGGGCTTTGGCCTGCCGCCCGGCTCCCCCTCTCTCGGTGAGATGTTGCAGCAGGGCAAGGCCAACCTGCAGGCACCGTGGCTGGGCATCACCGCCTTTGTCATGCTGTCGATTATGTTGACGTTGTTGATCTTTATATTTGAGGCGGTGCGTGATGCCTTCGACCCCCGCAAAGGTGCTGCCGCGGGTCCCATCGCTGCCGAAGAAACCACATGACCGCGCCCTTGTTGAAAGTGAAAGATCTGTCCATCGACTTCCGGGTTGAGGGCGGCTACAGCCACGCGGTAAAGAACGTCACGTTCGAGCTGCACAGCGGTGAGACCCTGGCCCTGGTCGGCGAAAGTGGCTCCGGCAAATCCGTCACTGCGCTATCGATCCTGCAATTGCTGCCCTATGCATCCGCCTCCCACCCCTCAGGCTCCATCCTCTATCGGGATCAGGAATTGCTTGGTGCGGATGAGGCGACATTACACGTGGCGCGCGGCAACAATATCTCCATGATCTTTCAGGAGCCCATGACGGCGCTGAACCCCCTGCACGTAGTGGAACGTCAAGTCGGCGAGGTTTTGTCCCTGCACAAGAACATGAACCCCACCCAGGCGCGGGAGAGGATATTGGAGCTGCTGCATCTAGTCGGCATACAGGAGCCTGAGAAACGTTTGGGCGCGTACCCACATCAACTGTCGGGTGGACAGCGGCAACGGGTGATGATCGCCATGGCCCTGGCGAATGAGCCGGAGATTTTGATTGCGGATGAGCCGACAACCGCCCTGGACGTGACCATACAGGCGCAGATCCTGGTCCTGTTGCAGGAGCTGCAGGCCAAACTGGGCATGGCCATGCTATTGATCACTCACGATCTGGGCGTCGTCCGGCATATGGCCGACCGGGTCGCAGTTATGACGGCGGGTGAGATTGTTGAGCAGGCAACGACGGAAGATATATTTGAGCGCCCACAACACGCCTACACCAAGCATTTGCTTTCAGCCCAACCTAAAGGCAAACCAGCCCCCGCCCCCGATGATGCCGCGACCGTCATGACAGCAAAGAACTTGCGTGTCTGGTTCCCCATCAAGGCCGGCGTGTTCCGCCGCACAATAGATCATATACGTGCGGTGGACGACATCACGGTAGAGGTTCGCGAAGGCCACACCGTCGGCGTGGTGGGGGAGAGCGGTTCGGGCAAGACAACGTTGGGGCTGGCATTGTTACGCCTGATCTCCAGCCAAGGCGCGATCAATTTCCAAGGTCAGAGCATTGACGGACTTTCGGGCAAGGCCCTGCGGCCCCTGCGCCGTGAAATGCAAATTGTTTTCCAGGATCCGTTCTCGTCGCTCAGCCCGCGCATGTCCATCGCCCAGATTATCGAAGAAGGTCTGTTGGTACACAGCAAAGGCGGCAACTATGACGAACGACGGGCCTTGATCGCCCGCACGTTGGAGGAGGTCGGGCTGGAACCAAGCGCCATGGACCGCTTCCCCCATGAATTTTCCGGCGGCCAGCGCCAGCGGGTCGCCATTGCCCGCGCCATGATCCTGCAACCGCGCTTTGTTGTACTGGACGAGCCCACATCAGCCCTGGATGTTTCTGTTCAGGCGCAGATCGTTGATCTGTTGCGGGACCTGCAACAACGCCACCGCCTGGCCTATTTGTTTATCTCTCACGACCTAAAAGTGGTCCGCGCCCTGGCCGATGAAGTCATTGTCTTGCGCAATGGCAAAGTCATGGAACAGGGCAAGGCGGGACAAATATTCGACGCCCCGCAAACCGACTACACCAAGGCCTTAATGGCCGCCGCCTTTGACCTACAAGCCATCGATAGTGACGCCGTATCGAGTTAGCCGTAGATGAGCGAGCGTTTTGCGATAGTTGTCCAATGTAGAACTTGACCTAAATCAAACATTAGCCTCGGCAAATATGCCGACAACACGTCTTTATAGAGACGATTTTTGATGGAGGGCATGTCATGCGCACACCAGCATTGGCGGCGTTAGTATTCGGATTGGGTTCGGCTGCGTTGGTAACCGTGTCGATTTCAGGCACGGTCATGGCGAGCGATGCAGGCACACCGACAAAGGAATTATTGGTGAACGCCTATCCCGGCAAAGCCTATTCACCCTAAACCTAACGCAAAAGGAAAACTGCCCCTGGTCGGCAATACAGTGGACGTTAAGAATGCCAACTGGCTGAACACCATTGGAGCGGCGGAATTGGGCACGGTCTGGACGGATCCGGATTTCGATCCCATGCAAAGTGCCTTTTACTACACCCGGGTGATCGAGATCCCGTCGCCACCCTGGTATGTCTATGATGCCTTCCGGTACGGCAGCAAAATTCCCAAAGAAGCCCCGACAAGCCAACAATAACGCGCCTATACGACGCCGATCTGGTATACGCCGTAGCACCGAAAGGTAATTGAACCTGATTTGTTCCGCTCGTCAAATGAGTGCCTAATTTGCTAACGTGCAAGTTACGGGTACAGATTGGGACGTGAGGCCTTAACTATGGACATGACACTTTCGGCTGCGGATGAGGAATTCCGCACGACGATCCGGGAATTCCTCGACGATGCCATGACCGATGAGCTGCGTGATGCGGCCCGCAAACGAACAAGCCTGTGGCAGGACATCGGATCCAGCATGGCCTGGCAACGTATATTGCATGCCAAGGGTTGGGCCGCACCCGACTGGCCGGAAGAATACGGCGGCACGGATTGGTCGTTAGTGCAGCGCTATATATTCGCCCAGGAATGTGTGCGCGCCGAAGCACCCTCATTAATCCCCATGAGCCTGAAGATGTGCGGCCCCATGCTGATCGGGTATGGCACGCCGGAGCAAAAGGCCCACTACCTGCCCCGCATTTTGAGTGGCGAAGACATCTGGTGCCAGGGATATTCGGAACCGGGATCCGGTTCGGACCTGGCAGCACTTAGCATGGCCGCGAAAAGCGATGGCGATGATTACATCATCAACGGCAGCAAAACCTGGACCAGCTATGCGCAGTACGCCCATATGATGTTTGCCTTGGTGCGCACATCCACGGCAGGCAAGCGGCAGGAGGGGATCTCATTCCTGTTGATCGACATGACGTTGCCGGGCATCACCATCAAACCAATTATCAATATCGCCGGGGTGCATGAGCTGAACCAGGTTTTCTTTGACGATGTCCGAGTGCCAAAGGTAAATCGCGTAGGCGATGAAAATGACGGCTGGTCCGTCGCCAAATATTTGCTGGAATTCGAACGTTTCTCCATGGGCTCTGTTGAGCTGCGCCGTGGTTTGGGCCGGGTACAAGCGCTGGCAAAATTAACCCGCGGTGACGGTCTCAGCCTTAACGATGAACCAGGTTTTATCCAAAAACTGGCGGCGCTACAGGTCGATGCCATTGCGTTGGAAGTGTCCGAACAAAGGGTATTGGCCAACCTCGGTGCGGGCAAACGTCCGGGCGCGGTGTCTTCCGTATTAAAGAACAGATATGCGGAAGTGCTACAACGCGCCGACATGCTGGGGGTGGAGGCCGCCGCCTACTACGCCTATCCCTTTCAGCCAGCGGCATTGGAACTAGGCAGCAACCAAGCCCCGGTCGGACCCGAATTGGCCCTCACGCTGATGCCCACCTACCTTAGCAATCGGATGAAAACCATTGCCGGTGGCTCCTCGGAAATTCAACGCAATATCGTTGCCAAGGCGATCCTCGGCCTATAACAGGCTAAGCAGGACGCGCGCCTGCGGACACGCCACCATCAACCATATAGACACCGCCCGTGCAGAAGGAGCTGTCCTCAGAGCCCAAAAACAGCATCAGGCGGGCGACTTCTTCGGGTTCGCCATAGCGCTGCAAGGGCATGGTCTTGGCCAAGGGCCGATTGGAACGATCATCGGATGGCAGACCCAATTGTTCCTCAAGCGAGGTGATCATGCGGGTATCAATCGGTGCGGGGTTCACGGTATTAACGCGAATGTTCGCATCCGCGCCTTCCAATGCCGCCGTCCGCATCAGGCCGATAACTGCATGCTTGGATGCGATGTAAGCGGACAGGCCCATGGAGCCCCGAATTCCAGCGGTGGATGACGTAATAACGATGCTGCCGCCGCCCCGGTTGGAGATCGCGGGCATGACATATTTCAAGCCCAGGAAAACACCGCGTACATTGACGGCGATGACCTTATCAAACATCTCGATGTCATAATCGGTGATCGGCTTCACAATACCTTCGATCCCAGCATTCAAAAGGGCGATATCCACACCGCCAAATTTGTCCACCGCAGCCGCCACATAAGCCTGGGTTTGCCCTGGATCGGTCACATCAGCCACCACATAGGCCGCCTGATCCAAGCCGATATCATCGACGGTGCGTTCCAGCGCCTCGCCATCGAGATCAACCAGGATGATCCGGCCACCTTCCGCCGCAAAAATTTTCGCCGCAGCCTTCCCGATGCCGCCCGCGCCACCGGTGATGATAGCAACCTTACCGTCCAACTTGCCCACGATGGATCCTCCTTGTTTTCTTGTCTTTTTTTAGATGAGCGGACCAGACTAACGGATCGGGGAGGCTGTGCGTAGGAATATTGCCCTGCAGGGTTTAGAATTTTCCGATATAGATGGATCCGATCATGCAAAACCAGCAATCCCACGATATCCCGCGTGATACTTATGGAACCGGCCAAATGGATGAGATTGGAATAACGCTATCATGTTGAAAATTTACCACTCCCCTGGAACCCGCGGAATTCGGGCCATCTGGGTATGCGAAGAGCTGTCCATACCCTATGAGATCGTGCCCGTAGACTTTGGCGCTGAATACCGCGCCACGCCAGAATGGCGGGCGCTGAACCCGGTGGGCAAGGTGCCGGTCATGGTTGACGGTGACATTACTATGTTCGAGTCCTGCGCCATGACGCAGTACATATTGGATCGATATGGCGATGGGCAGCTGCAGCCGACCAAGGATGATCCAAGCTACGCATATTATCTGCAATGGAGCTGGTTTGCCGAGGCGACTTTCGCTCGACCACTCGGTGAGATCGTCAATCATCGGCGTGCGTTCGAGCCGGAACTCGACGCCGTTGTAGCAGAGATGAAGGGCCGGGCGACGGCCTGCGTCGCGGCCCTCAATGCCGCGCTGTCGGACCGCACCTACCTGCTGGGCGATACCATGTGCGCCGCGGATTTGAGCATCTGTTACGTCATGCGCGGCTACCGCCGTATGGTGAGCGAGGCACTGCCTGCCAATGTTCAATCATATTTCGACAAGGTTACGGCGCTGCCGTCATACGAGGCAACCGTAAAGGCGGACACGAATACGGCTGAGCGGTTGAAGGGCTGATATCGAGCCGGCCATAGGCCACCACGCCGCGCGCTAAGAATGGCGCGCGAATGTCCTAGGCCGTATGTTGTGTGTTACGTGGGCCGGTTTTAATGAGTTTGCAGCCAGCGCCCCAGAGCATTTCTGACTAGGAAATGCTCTGACTCTTAAGAATCGAGCCATTTTCTCGATCACTTTGAATCGCACCAGTGCATTGGGCGATTCACATTAGATCGGAATAGCTCTAGCCCGGATCACCGATATCAAAATAGGTGACGGCGGGCGGCTCAGCACAAGCTTTTCCCAAGCCATCCAAGTCACCACGCTCCTGGCGCCATGCCATATAGGCCTGGTGATCTTCCTTAGTGGCCCACCGCTCGTACACTATAATATGATCGGCATCGTTCTGATCAACGATCATTTCGATGAATTCCGCACCTTGCCGCGCACGCGTATCACCCAACATGCCCTTTAATCCGACGGCAAACTCAGCACCTTGGCCTGCCTTGATTCTTAATTCCAATGTCACTGCAATCGTCATAACGCTTCCCCCTCGTGGGTTTTTTTTCTTGCACCCACAATCCTATCAAACTGTCCGCGCCAGGAAAGGAAAATTCCACCTCGGACAAGGTGGATTTTGCGCTAGACTATATCTCAACGAGCAATATTGGAGGCGAGCATGACCGACGAAATCTATTCAGCGCAATTTTCGGCGCAATTTTCGGCCCTGTGGCCGCGTGGCGAAAAGACGGTGGAAATCGCACCTCTGGCTCCGCGCCTGGACACGTTGGAGGGCAAGACCGTTGCCTTTATGTGGGACTATCTGTTTCGGGGTGATGAGATATTCCCCATTTTGGAGGCGGAGCTGTCCGCCGCCTATCCGAACATGAATTTCATCGGCTACTCCACCTTCGGCTCCACCCACGGCTCCAACGAGGGCCAGATCATTGCTGACCTGCCGCAAACCTTGGCCGATAATAAAGTTGATGCCCTTATCTCGGGCATGGGCTGTTGAGGCAGCTGTACGCCCGCCGTGTTGCGGGCCTCAGCTGCTGCAGAAGCTGCCGGTGTTCCGTCCTCCTCCCTGGTGTGCGATGGCTTTCTGGGCCAGGGCGCAACCACGGCAGTGGGTCTGGGATTACCCAATTTGCCCATGGCCAAAGTACCGGGCCATGTGGATACGCAGACAGATAATGAACTGCGGGACAATCTAACCTCCGTCACCGTTCAAGCGGTAATCGAAAATCTGACGGCGGCGCAGCCAGCGGCCATAATGATCCCCGAACCCGGCGTCAGGGATGTGGTGATGGAGGGCAGCTTTGAGGAGATCAATCGGTTCTTTTACGAAAACGGCTGGTCCGACGGCCTGCCCATCGTGCCGCCAACACGGGCGAAAGTAGATGCTTTCCTGGCCTTCACGGATTTGCCCGCCGACCATATCCTGGGCAAACTGTTGCCGGACAATCGCCATGCAACGATTTGGAACGTCGCCGTCAACGGCGTCATGGCGGGCTGTAGGCCGCAATATATGCCGGTCCTGGTCGCTTTGGCGGAGGCCATGGCCGATCCCGGTTATGGGGTGGAGCATTCGGGCAATACGCCAGGCGCGGAAACCCTGATCACTATCAATGGTCCCATCATCAAGGATTTGGAATTCAATTACGAACAGGGTGCTCTCCGGGACGGCTTTCAGGCCAACACCACAATCGGTCGGTGGTGGCGGCTGTATCTGCGGAATGTGGCCGGATTTTTGCTGCACCAGAACGACAAAGGCACCTTCGGCAATACCTGGCGCGTTGTCCTGGCGGAGAACGAGGACGTGCTGTCCAAGATCGACTGGCCACCACATGCGGCAGATTTCGGTCATAGCCGGGGCGACAACGTGGTGACCATATCCCGCTTCACAGGCGGCGATGTGATCGCGTCCGTTTTCGGCCAAAAGCCGGAGGACATGCTGCCCTATTTAGCGGATGCCTTGATCTCCCAGACTGGTTGGCAGTTGATCTTTACAGTCGGCATGGCGGACGGCAGCTATACGCCATTGTTGGTGCTATCACCCATCCTGGCGGAAACCATGGCCAAGGCCGGGTGGTCCAAGGACGACGTGCGCCAGTGGTTGTTCGATAACGCCCGTATACCGGCGAAGAAGTTTGAGCAATATATTACCGAGTACACCAATTTTTATTCCGGTGGCCGCTCCATGTTCGAACTGGCACAACTGGGCAAGGCGAACGCGCTGTATGGTGAAAGCCAGGACCCGGACCGTTTGGTCCCCTTGGTCTGTGACCCAATGGATATTCAAATCTGTGTCAGTGGTGATCCGGGACGGACCAACGCCCAAGTGTTCTCCCACAATGGCATATTGGGTTTTCCGACCGCGCGCGCCATCCGCCTGCCCAATGATTGGAAAAACAAGTTGGCAGGGGCCGGGTGAGCGAAGCTGAAGCTTTATGGGTGCTGCTGCCCACCGCGCAACGGGCATCAGGGGAATGGATTGACGATACCCTGCGTACCCGCGCCGATGAACAGGGCATGTTGGATCGCCTAACGCAGGTCGCCGCCTTTCCCAGGCAACGGGTCGAGGTTGTTCGTGGGCCCAATGCTTCAGGTCAGGTAAACGAAATGTTCTACCGTCGCGGTTGGACCGACGGTTTACCCATTGTGCCGCCCACCACCAACCGGGTGGACGCCATGCTTCGGGCGGGCGGACAACAGCGCAATCTTGTGCTGGGCGAAGCTGACCCACTGAAGGGCGTGGTAACGGTGGAAAAGGTCGCTATTAACGCCGTCATGGCGGGGTGTGAGGATGACCACATGCCCGTGGTCCTGGCCGCAGCCCAGGCTTTGTTGGAGCCGGAATTTAACCTGCGTGGGGTGCAGACCACTGACGAGAACGTCACGCCGCTGTTGATACTGTCCGGGTCATTGGCAAAACGCCTGCATATGAACAGCCGCTTTGGTGCCTTGGGGCCTGGCTGGCGGGCCAACGCGGCCATTGGCCGGGCGGTTAGGTTAATCATGCACAATCTGGGCGGCGGCTGGCCCGCAGCCGTAGCCTTTGCCGGCCTGGGACAACCGGGCCGCTATAGCCTGTGCCTGGCGGAGGATGAGGAATTCAATCCGTGGGAGAGCCTGCGCGAGGAACTTGGCTTTGCAGCTGATGATGACGTCCTGTTAGTGCAACGGGCCGAAAGCGTGGTCAACGTAACGGGTGGCCTGGATGATCTGGCATCCGTCATGGCATCCGCCACCTCCTCCTTTTCCCGCCTGCATGGGGGCATTGTGGCGGTCATCATCGCGCCCTACGTCGCCAAATTGCTAGCCGATGAAGGCAAATCAAAAGCCGATGTGAAGGCGTATCTGCACGCCAACAGCATGACGACGACAGAAGAGTTCAAAAAATCCTGGATACCCTCTCGCCTGGCCGGGCAAACAAAATTCCCCCGCTGGGTCCGTGCCGGTTTGGAAGCAGGTTGGGTCCCGGCGGTGGAAAAACCCGAGGACATCACCGTCATCGTGGCAGGCGGCGACATACCCATTCCCCAATGCGCCTATATGCCCACCTGGGGCTTTCCCAGCTGCCGCATCGCAAAAAAAATAGAAACGGCGAGTATTTAGATGGCCCCGACACCCAGATCATCCCGCGCGCCCCGCACCACCCATCAAGTCGCCGTCATTGGCGCAGGCATCGCCGGCATGGCGGCGGCGACAGAGGCCGCCCGCTGTGGCCTAAAGACCGCGCTGTTCGATGATGGCCTGTTAGGCGGCCTGATCATCAACGTCAATGCAATACACGGCCATCCCGGCGCGATAGACACCACAGGTGCGGATCTGGTCAACACCATGTTGGGGGAGGCGTTGGAGGCAGGCGTCGACTATCAACCAGGCGCGGTTTCAGAATTAACAGCAGCAAACGATCATTGGAGCCTGCCCGCCAACAGCGTCACCGCCCGTCGGGTCATCCTGGCCACAGGAGCGGACCTGCGGACACTAGGTGTCCCCGGTGAAGAACAACTGACGGGGCGCGGTGTGTCCCAATGCGCCTATTGCGATGGCGGTTTATACAAGGGCAAGGACGTCGCCGTCGTAGGCGGCGGCGACGGTGCCTTTCAGGAAGCCCTGCACCTAACCGAACTATGCGCCAGCGTCACCATGATCCTGCGAAGCCAAAAACCCCGCGCACGGCCCGTCTTTGTGCGGCAAGCAGCAGACCTGAGCAACATGCATTTCCGTTGGAACACAGAGGTGCAAGAGATTATCGGCACTGACGGTGTCGATACCGTGCGCCTAATAGACAGCGGCGGCAAGGAGGAAACCCTGCCCATCGCAGCCATCTTCCCCTTCATTGGCCTGACACCCAAAACAGCACTGACCAACGCCAGCAAAGATGACGCAGGCGCCCTGATCATCGATAGCCATCTACAGACCGATCAACCGGGCCTGTACGCCATCGGCGCAACCCGCGCCGGATACGGCGGCCAAATCGCCCACGCCATCGCCGACGGCAAAGTCGCAGCGCAAGCGGCCTGGCGTTCTATTTAACTTATCTTCCATACGTCTTTGCTAAGCTAAGCATCACTGAAATCGCACCACCTAAACGATACAGGGTCACGGAGTTATCTATGCATGAACTAGAAGGCAAGTCGGCGATCATCACGGGGGCCTCTCGCGGCATTGGGGCGGCGACGGCGCGTGAATTTGCCAAGCTGGGGGCATCGGTGGTGCTTGCTGCCCGCACGTTGGGGGAGATCCAGGCCATTGCATCTGAAATCTGGGCGGCGGGCGGGCAGGCCACTGCCGTGGCCTGCGATGTATCGCGCTATGACGATGTGCTGGAGGTCGTCGAACGCTGCCAGCAGGCCTATGGCAGGGTGGATGTTCTGGTCAATAACGCCGGTGTCATTGAACCCATCGGTCCCTTGGCGGAGTCTGACCCTGAACTTTGGGGTGCCGCTTCGGACATCAACTATAAGGGCGTCTATCACGGCCTGCGCGCGGCTATCCCTGTCATGCTATCCAAAGGTGGCGGTGCCATCGTCAACATTAGTTCGGGTGCGGCAGTATCGACCTTGGAAGGGTGGAGCCAATATTGTTCGTCCAAGGCCGGGGCGCTGTCACTTACCCGAAATGCCGATTTCGAATACCGCGACCAAGGTATCCAAATTGTCGGCCTTAGCCCCGGTACTGTAGCGACGGAAATGCAGGTCATCATCAAGGCATCAGGCATCAACCCAGTCAGCCAATTGGACCCGTCCGTCCATCTGCCGCCTGAGACGGTGGCCAAGGCTATCGCCTGGCTGTCGACAAAAGATGCAACCGAGTTCGCGGGCACAGATGTCTCTCTACGGGACGACGACATGCAACGGCGGATGGGGCTTACGACCTAGCGCGGGCCAGGCTCGTTGATGTTGTCTAACGGATAGATCGGCCGGCGGACGTTTTTGTAGTCCAGCAGGCTGTTGTCGGATGTGGTGACGCCGACGCCGTCCAGAGTCATGGTGTGTTTTGCGATGGGGGCGAAACCGGCCCGATAATGGATGCGGGATTTCAACAGGACATATCGCTTATAGGCCGGATCAATCCCGACGGAGAGGAAGATGCCCTGATCCCAAGGTTCGTGATGCAATGACACAACGACGATCTGCATCTTGCCCGTATCCAGCACTGCCGTGGGGCCCATTTGCACCACCAGGCCATTGTACATCGGCCCGCGCACCACCCATTCACCATCGCTGAGCACTTTGACCTTACCGGTGACCATTAAAGGCTCACCCTTGCGGTTGATGGACGGCATGTCGGTTTTGCCGCCCAGGGCAATGGTCACCGTAGCGCCCACGCCCGCCCGCATCATTTCCTGCACGGCAGCCGGGTCCCACAAACCGCCCACGGCAACATCGTCCAGATCCTGGCGAATGACTTCTTCGATCACAGTCATGACGTCCTGATTGCCGCCCGAACCGGTATTATCCGAATGGTCCAGCAGGATCACCGGACCGTCCGTAATCTCCTTGGCCTTGGCCACCGCGTCGACCAGGGGTTCGTGGTTATACAAATGGTCGCTGCGATGTTCCCACATTTCCGCCCGCAGACGCTCCACCACCAATTCGGCCACCGCCCTATTGCCGTCTGCGATGGTGATGCAGGAAATACCCGCGTCCTGGATATCAGCCAGGGCGAAACCGCCAAAAACCGTCGCGGCCATAACCTCACCGGAGGCCTCCGCCTCCCGCGTCAAACGGATCAGGCTTTTGAATGGTTCATCCACGGTACCCTGGCGCAAGGTTTGGCTCAACACAGGCACGCGCCCCCAGGCCATGACCGGGTCCGCCCTGCCCGCCAGCTTATCCAGGAGGATTTTTCCCACCGTGGTGCCCACTTCGAACATGTCCGTATGGGGATAGGTTTTATAGCCGATCAGTGCATCACAATTTTCGACCATGGCCTGGGTCAAATTAGCGTGCAGATCGCAAGTCACGCAGATCGGTGTGTTGGGGGCGGCTTGGCGCACACGGGCCAGCAAGGTCCCCTCCCCGTCCTGGGTGCTCTCCGTCACCATGGCGCCGTGCAGATCCAGCATAATGGCGTCGCAGCCTTTGGCCACCGCCTCCAATATACTGTCCGACATGCGGTCATAGGCATCGTTGCTGACCGGGCCGGACGGCATCGCCTCTGCCGCGATGGGGGAAATAATCTCCGCATCCGCATCCCGGCATAGTTTGATATAGGCGGCCAGGGTCATATTGGTAGGCTCGTAAGCGCGAATGACCTCCTCGCCAAAACAGGCGCTCCATTCCTCGAACCTGGACCATGGTGTTGGCACCGGTGAGAATGTGTTGGTTTCATGTTTCATCATGGCCATGACGACGCGCATGATGGTTCTCCTTATCAGTTTCGAATTATTTGCTAATATACTAGTACAAATGAAAACGCCCGGCACGATGGCCGGGCGTCGTCACAAATTTTTGTCTCTGCTAGTCGCGGTTGCCAAACAGGTGCAACATCATCAGGAACAGATTGATAAAGTCCAGATACAGGGTC
>JAPKBD010000330.1 GCA_028824965.1 Alphaproteobacteria bacterium
TTCGCATGCGGTCCATAATAACACCTCATCGGCGTTATCTGGGTCAGCCCCTTCTATTAAATCGAAGCCATTGCCAAAAGGGTCAGCCATATTTGCGATCCGACCGTATTCACGATCTTTTACATCACGATCCAGCGTCGCCCCATAACGAATGAGCCGCTCAACCATCTCATTCAGGGACGTTACAATGAAGTCGAGATGCACGGGTGTCCAATGCCGCCCAAAAGTGCGTGTTGCAATCGTACTTCCCAAGTCCACGTCCACTGGGCGATTTCCAAGTAAGTAAATTGGTGTCCCTGCGCCTTCAAGTTCAACCCACCTTGGACTCAATTGTTTCTTCAGGGACAATCCCAGGCCAGTGCAATAGAATTCCATTCCAAGAGTGAGATCGGTTACTTCGATATATGCGTGGATTCCAACGATGGTCGCAGTCATTTTGAATCCTCCGCATTTAAGGCCAATTGTTCCAACAGATCATCACGGCCAGCCGTGAAATCATCTGCCCGCCAGGCTGCTTCCAAGTCCCGCAAGGCCTCGCCCACCATTGGGCCCGGTTTCATGCCGATGGCCAGGGCGTCGCTTCCTTTCAAGGGGAAGAGCGGCGGGGTTGCCTCTTTAATGCGGGGGACGAGATCTTTGATACCTTGTTGCAATGCCAGGTCCGTTATTGCCTCTGCGCCATGATCGTAGAGCAGTTGGCGCAAGGCGGGGCGGGGGATATCGGCGCTCAAAATTGCAGGCGGGGACATCAGGAAAGTCAGTCGCTTGGTTTGTTGGTTGGACAGGCGCAGGCGGGCGGCGATGGCGGATGCACCGCCCGAGGCATTGTTACTGGCGATGGCGGAGAGGCGGCGCAAGGGATCAGCATCTGTACGGGCCAGATTGTCTAATGTGAAACCGTCGGGCAGGATTTGTTGCAGGATGCCGGCCTTGGCCATAAGGTCCAGGCTGGGCAAGGGGTTAGAGGCAGCGAGCAGCTTAAAGATTTCATTGCGCACGCGCTCCCCGCTCAATTCCGCGATACCGGGTGCCGAAGCCGTACAGGCAGCCAGGGCGTCAGCATCGGGGGTTCCCCGCCCAAACAGGGCCAGAAAGCGAAAGAAACGCAGGATGCGAAGTTTATCCTCGGCGATCCGCTGGGTCGGGTCGCCGACGAAGATGACCCGGCCTGCTGCCAGATCGGCCTGACCATCCATGGGATCAAAGATCCGGCCATCGCCATCAGCATATATGGCGTTGATGGTGAAATCCCGCCGAGCTGCATCCAGCTGCCAATCGTCTGTGAAGGCGACCGTTGCGTGACGACCGAATGTTTCCACATCTACCCGCAGGGTCGTAATCTCGAACGGTTGGCCGTCTACGATTGCGGTGATGGTGCCGTGTTTCAGGCCGGTGGGGATCACTTTGATCCCAGCGTCTTGCAACAATGTGATGCTGTCTTCCGGGGACTGATCAATTGCGATATCCAGATCCGCGCTGGTCTGCCCCAACAAACCGTCGCGCACACAGCCGCCCACAAAGCGCGGCGCGGCCCCGCTCCGACCCAAAGCCGCCAGTAATGTCTGGCTGGCCGCTGCCGTTAGCCATGGTTGCTGGGTTAAGGCCTGCATCGCGCCACCAATAGTTCGTTAATCTTGGGCTTGGTCGAACTTACCTAGTTAAATTTTCCGGGCACCAATTTGCCGTCCTGCATATGAGGTGCCACGTATTCGCCCCCCGCAGGCGCGCCGGTAAAGAACCAAACGGCGATCAGCGATATCACCAGCAGCACCAGACCGGAGGCGAACAACCAGTACCACGGCGCCTCGTCATAGGCCTGGCCCGATTGCCGGGCCCGCCGGGTGACAAGCAGATAGATGCCATAGGCGATGAAGGGCACCAGGAACGGAATTACGTGATACAGAATTTTTTGCAACATATGGCTGCCCCTACTTCATCTACTGCTTAGAGCAATTTTCATTCAATTGCTCATTTCTCAAGAGTCTGAGCATGTCTAAAGTAGACATGCTCTAATCCAGAACCAATTCGGCGAAGGTTGTCAGGTCTTCTTCCGTTTTGGGCCAGACCAACAATGATGTCACCGCACTATCTTCCCAGGCTGCCAGGCGCTGTTTGATCCGATCCTTTGGACCCACCAAAGCAATATCGTCGACCAGTTCATCCGGCACCGCCGCCACGGCTTCTGCTTTCTTACCATCCAAATACAGGTCCTGAATTTTTCCAGCCGCCTCCCCATAGCCGAGGCGGACCACCAATTCGTTGTGGAAATTTTGATCCTTGGATCCCATACCGCCCACATACAACGCCAGGGATTTCTTCACCTCTAAACGGCCTGCTTCCAGGTCATCGGTGATATGCATCTTCATGGGGTACATGATTTCGAAATCGTCGCTGCGCCCGGCAATGGCATCTGCGTACACGTCCTCCCGATCCGGGGAATAATACAGTGGGAACCAACCGTCACAGATTTCCGTAGCCATGGCGACGTTCTTTGGCCCCTCTGCACCCAGAAAAATGGGGATGTCCGAACGCAGGGGATGGGTGATCGGCTTCAACGGCTTGCCCAAATCCCAACTGCCCGGCGCATCGCCCGGATAGGGAATGGTGTAATGGGCCCCGTCCAATTGCACAGGGTTTTCGCGGGCCAGGACCTGCCGGATAATATCGATATATTCCCGCGTCCGCGCCAGCGGCTTGGCGAACGGCTGGCCATACCAGCCTTCAACCACTTGCGGGCCTGACACACCTAGCCCCAGGATCAAGCGCCCCTTGGACAGATGATCCAACGTCAGAGCATGCATGGCCGTGGCCGTTGGAGTGCGGGCGGAGATCTGCACAATGGCGGTCCCCAGTTTGATCTTTTCCGTATGAGCCCCGACCCAAGCCAGCGGCGTCAGGGCATCGGAGCCATAAGCCTCCGCCGTGAAAAATCCGTAATAGCCCAGGGCCTCCGCCCGTTTGGCCAGATCGATCAGACCTTCGGGTGGTTGCGCGCCCCAATAGCCGGTCATCAAACCTAGTTTCATTGCCATGATAGAGACTCCTTACGAATTACATATGGGCATACATGACTTCGCCGGGGCTGGGCATTTCGGCCCGTAAGATCTTGCCACTGAACGAAGACGTTATAAATAGCGAACGATTGTCCGGGCCGCCATAGGCCATGTTGGTGGTGAACGGACTGCCGTCGGGATCTGGGATCTTGTAAGTGGGCAGGCCCAGGGCGGAGAACAACCAGACCGTACCAAAACCCGCATGGGCTATGGACAGATTGCCATCCACATCCATGGCCATACCGTCCGGGCCCATGCCGCCTACCAACTGGCAGAACAGGCCAACCCGGTTGACGCTGCCGTCCTGGCGGAACGGCATGCGCCAGACCGAATTGGTCCGGGTCACCGCGACGTACAACATGGTCTCATCCGGATCCATGACCAGGCCATTGGGGCTGGGCACATTATCAATCAGACAATGCAATGCACCCTTACCATCCTGGCGAAACACCCGGCCCGTGGGGTCATGCAGGCCACTGTCGCCCTGATCGGTAAAGTACAAATCACCGTTGGAGGCAAAGAACAGATCGTTGACCCCTTTGTATCCAGGCAACTGGTCCGGCCCGATATAGCTTGAAACCTTGCCATTCACCGGATCAATTTCAACAATGCCGTTTTGGCGATCCGCCACGAAAATCCGACCGTCCTTGTGGATCTTCAGGCCATTGGGGCTGCCGTCATAATCCGCCACTACGGAAAACTCGCCGCCTGGATCGATTTTGAAGATCCGGCCATGGGCAATATCGACCACGTACAGATTACCGTCCCGATCAAACGAGGGACCTTCCAGGAACGAGCCTAAGGGGCGGCCGCGAAAGATGTCCCGGGACATGTGTGAGTCCTTGTCCATCAACTGCAATTCATCAGGCACCTGGGCAAAGACAGTGGGTTCGATCACGGTTGGTGTAGGATACATGGCAAGGCTCCGGCATCGATTGGGTTGAATGACGTTGGACGCCATTGTGACCCGTGCTTGGGTTCGGCTCAAGCCTGTGGCAAGCTTTCAATGCTGGAAAGTTTTGAAGGGAAAACGCGATGCGCGACGTATCGGGCACGATGGTGCGTGACAGCCTAAGTGAGTTGGTGGCACCTGAAACCACCGCCTTGTTGGTGGTCGATGTGCAGAATGATTTTTGCCACGATGACGGACATTTTGCCCGCCACGGTAAGGATATGGCTGCGGTCAAGGCGGTGCTGCCGGGCATCCGGTCTTTCGTTGCCGCAGCGCGGGAGCATGGTGTGAAGGTGGTGTTCATACAGCAGGCCACATTGCCCGACGGTGCGTCTGATACGGCATCCTGGCTGCGCTTTAAATCCCGGGATGGCAAAACACCGGACTATACCCTGCCTGGTTCCTGGGGCTGGCAATTCGTTGATGGCTTGGAACCACGGAGGGATGAATTGGTGGTGCAAAAATTCCGCCCCGACGGCTTTCACCGCACCGGTCTGGATGAACACCTGCGCGCTGCCGGTATCGAAAGCGTCATCGTCCTGGGCGTGATTACCGAAGGCTGTGTCGAATCTACTATCCGGTCCGCCTCCTACCACGATTATTACGTCGTCGTGGTGGGTGACAACGTCGC
>JAPKBD010000034.1 GCA_028824965.1 Alphaproteobacteria bacterium
AAGCATCCGGCAGTTGACTGATGCCAACCTGGGCGCGGTGGTGGAAGACGCCCGTCATGGTCTGGCATCGTGTTTTGGCATGATCAATTATGATCGGGGCCTGTGCAGTTCCGCCGCAATTTTGGCGAGGGCAGGGGCATGACGACGCCATTGCAACCACCCAAAAAGAAAGACCCGGTCGCGCGCACACGGCAGCCGACCCAACCGCCGGGTAATCGCAGCCGGGAAGCCCAGGGCTTAACCGCGATGGCCGCCGTGGGTCGGTTCGCGCTACAGGTTTGCGCTGAATGTGGCCAAGTGCAATATCCGCCCCGGCAGATTTGCGTGCAATGTCTGGGCGATGATCTGCCCTGGCGTGACGTTGATCCGGCTGGCTTCATGTTGGCGGAGACGAAGCTGCACCATGCCAATGATCTGTATTTCCGGGACCGCATGCCCTGGCGTCTGGGCATGGTGCAAATGGATGCCGGCCCATCGGTCGTGGCCCACATCGCAGAAGACTGCAAACAAGGTGAACGTGTGCGCCTGTCCCTGAACCTGGATCGCAGTGGCCATGCGGTGATGAACGCCAGACCGGAAAATCCCGGGCAGAACCAAGAGGATGACATGCAATTGCGTGAACTCAGCACCGACCCTAAAGACCGGCGGGTCCTGATCGTCAACGGGAAAACAGCCCTGGGGCTGGCCCTGGTGAAGGCTTTCAAGGGGGCGGGTGCGCGCGCGATTTATGTGGGCCATTGCGAACCGTGGAAGGCGTCTCCGTCGCTGGAAGAGATCAAGGCGATAGATGGCGTAACGCTATTTCCCCTCGATGTCACCGATACGGACAGTGTGGAGAAGCTCGCCTCCGTCCTGGGCGGTAAGGTGGAGATCATGGTCAACAACAGCTATCACCTGCGCCCAGGCGGTGCGGTCGATGGCCTGGACATGAATATCAGCAGGGAGGAAATGGACATCCATTATTTCGGCCTGTTGCGTCTGGCAGGCAACTTTGGTCCCGTCTTACGCAGCCGTGGCGCGGACGGCGATCATGGGGCCTGCGGCTGGGTCAATATTCTGTCCGCCTATGCCCAGGTTAATAATCCGACCTTCGGCACCTATTCAGCCAGCCAAGCGGCAGCCTGGTCCGTGGCGCAATGTATGCGGGCCGAGTTGTCTGGCGGTGGCGTGCGCGTGATCAATGCCTTCGCCGGGCCTCTGGATGATGAATGGCACCAAATGGTGCCGCCGCCAAAGCTGGAACCCGATATGGTCGCGGGACGCATTGTGGCTGCCTTGCAAAAAGGCCTGGAAGATTTGGCCATTGGCGCCGTTGCAGAAGAAATCGCCGAACGGTTGGCGGAAAATCCGAAGGAAATTGAACGTGAAATTAAATTATGAAGGTGGATGCACCCATGGCTAATGCGGGTTTGTTGGGCGAATTGATGGGCGGCATCGTTGGCGGTGGTATCCAGGTCGTGGATCTGACCATGACCTTGCAGCCTGATGTGCCCACCATCGTTATGCCGCCTGAACTGGGCCAGTCCTGGCCCTTCCGGATGGAGGAGATTTCCCGCTACGATCATCGGGGGCCGTTTTGTTATTGGAATAATCTGTCGTGTGGTGAACATACGGGCACCCATTTCGATGCGCCCATACATTGGGTCTCGGGCAAGGACCTCCCCGAAAATGCGACGGATACCATTCCGGTGGAGAAGTTTTTGG
This sequence comes from Alphaproteobacteria bacterium, assembly GCA_028824965.1. Classification (GTDB taxonomy): domain Bacteria; phylum Pseudomonadota; class Alphaproteobacteria. Next base: position 1,705 of record JAPKBD010000034.1, read on the forward strand.
CCCATGCCTGCGTGATTGATTGCTCCCAGGCTGCGGCGGCTGATCCTGACTATCTTCTGACCCAAGGCGATGTGGAGGATTGGGAGGCTGAACACGGTATTATCCCAGCGAGGTCCTGGTTGTTGATGCGGACGGACTGGTCCAAAAAAAGTGACCCCGCAGCTTATATGAATATGGATGAAGAAGGCGCCCATACCCCCGGCCCGCACGAGGATCTGATCCCTTGGCTGATCGAAGAACGGGATGTGATTGGTTTTGGCTGTGAGGCCGTGGGCACGGATGCGGGCCAGGCGCAACATGCGAATGTGCCCTTTCCCTGCCATTATCACATGCACGGCAACAACCGCTTTGGCTTGCCGGCCCTGACCAATCTGGATGCCCTGCCGCCCCAGGGCGCGGTGTTGATCACGCCGCCTTTGAAAATTCGCCAGGGGTCGGGTAGCCCGACCCGGGTGCTGGCGTTGGTGGAAACCTGATGGCTGGCGACTTTCAAGCTAGCGACAATGTTCGGCGCGCCGGCGGCGGCAATGTAGGCCAGATTTTTGCCGCCCAGGCCCGGCGTTTCCCGAATGATATTGCCCTGGTGGATGGCGAAGAACGCCTGACCTACGCCGAGCTGAACCAGCGGGTTAATCGCCTGGCCCATGTTATGCTGGATCGCGGCATTGGCGTTGGTGATCGGGTCGGGCTGCTGTCGCGCAATTGCGCTCCGTTCGTTGAGGTGGAATTGGCGGTCGCCAAAATTGGTGCCATTACCACATCCCTGAATTGGCGTCTTGCGCCCACAGAGTTACACCATTGTATCGCCTTGACCGGGCCGGAACTGATGTTCACCCAAGATACCTATCTGCCGGTGCTGGAGGGCACGAAGCCACCCTGTCTGGTTTTCGGCCCGGAATACGAGGCGGCCCTGGCCGCGGCCTCAGACGCGGGGCCACAGATTGATGCGGGCGGTGAGGACGGCATGGTGATCATGTTCACCTCCGGCACTACGGGTATGCCAAAGGGCGCCTTGATCAGTCACCGGGCCATGATCGCGCGGACTGGCATCTATGGGGCGGAAATGAACGCACCCGCAAAAGATACTTTCGCTGCCTGGACGCCTTTGTTTCATATGGGTGCGAATGATTTTGCCTTGGCGACCTTGATGCGCGGGGGCAAGGTGATCACCATCGACGGCTATCAGCCGGACGCGATGGTCGCCGCCATTGAGGCGGAGGTGATGCACTACCTGCCCTTGATCCCCGGCATGATCATGGAATTCATCGATGTATTACGTGCGGGCAATGTCCGGCCCAAAGGCATCACCATGATCGGTGCCATGGCCGATCTGGTGCCCCGCCAGCAGTTGGCGGAGATTACGACGTTGCTGGACGCGCCCTATCTGAACACATTTGGTTCGACCGAGACCGGCATGCCACCCGCCACCGGCAACTTTGTTGCCATCGGTTCGGCACCCACATTTCTGTCCAAGACCCAGAACGATTTTTGCGAAATTCGTTTGGTGGATGGGGATGACGGGGAAGTCGCGGACGGAGACCCAGGCGAGTTGGCCATTCGCGGCCCGTCATTATTCAGCGGCTATTGGAATAATGACGCGGCCAATGAAGAGGCGTTCCGTGGTGGCTGGTTCCACATGGGCGATGTCTTTCGCCGAAACCCCGACGGCAGTCTGGATTTCGTGGATCGGGTCAAATACATGATCAAATCAGGCGGAGAGAACATCTACCCGGCCGAGATTGAACAATACATCCTGGCCGACCCCCGTGTGGCGGACGCCGCCGTGGTCCGCAAATCGGACCCAAAATGGGGCGAAGTGCCCGTCGTCTTCGCCGCCCGGCGGGAGGCGAGCCTAACAGCCGAGGACCTGATCGCCACCTGCGCCGGCAAATTGGCGAGATACAAATTGCCCAAGGAAGTCCACTTCATAGACTTCGACGACTTCCCCCGCTCCACCACCGGCAAAATCCAACGCCACGAATTAGAGGCGCGGTTGCGGCCGTAATGCAATTAAAATTGGCCAACAGGACGCTATCCCTCAATGAATAATCAGTCAGACGGTGTATCGCCGCAGGTTGGCTATGCGCTGATGGTCACCACGTGGCTGTGTTGGGGCTTTAGTTATCCGGCGACATCGTTCGTGCTTCGCACCATTGATGTGTGGAGCAGCCGGTTGTTGGTCATGGCGTCCGCCGCGATTGTGTTGTTGGTCTTGGGCCATCTACAAGGGGCCTCGTTAAAAGTGCCGCGCAGCCATTGGCCTGATTTGATCATCGCGGCGATCTGTAATATGGCGATCTTCCAGATCGGCATGACATACGGGGTGCAACTGCTCAGCGCCGGGCGCACCTCCGTTATCGTTTATACGATGCCGTTGTGGGCCAGTATTTTCGCCGTGTTCATATTGCGGGAGCGGTTAACCTGGCCGCGTATTGTCGCCCTGGTCCTGGGTTTGACTGGTTTGGCCATCCTGATTGGACAGGATCTATCCCACTTGCAGAATGCGCCTCTGGGTGCTGGCCTGACCCTGATGGCCGCCGTGTTTTTCGGCCTCGGCACAGTCTGGATGAAGCGGCGGATTTGGCAGAATAATCCCACCGTCCTGGCAGGCTGGCAGCTGGTTATTGCCACTATTCCTGTCGCCCTGATCTGGGGCTTGTCCGATGCCCAATTCTCGCCAACGAAAATCAGCACGGATAGCTGGCTGGCCTTTATCTACTTGATTTTCATCGCCAATGCCCTGGCCTATTTTGCTTGGTTTCGGGTGGTGGCGGTATTCCCTGCAGCCGTGACCGGCATCGGTGCCATGGCCGTGCCCATCGTCGGTGTCCTGGCCAGTGCCTGGCTGTTGGATGAGGCGATGGGCTGGCGGGAGTGGAGTGCATTAGGGCTGATTGTCTGCGCCCTGGCCCTCAATCTCGCCTCTACTCTGCAAAAACGGATCGCCTAGTTGCTGCGCAGGACCGTTCCGGCCAGGGCACCGGCATGTTCGCCGTTCTCCATGAACAGTTGGCCGTTGACGAACATCTGACGATAACCTTCTGACCTTTGAATATAGCGGCCCGCGCCTGTGGGGAAGTCATGGACGAATTCCGGGCCGATCAGGCGCATCTTGTCAAAATCAATGATGTTGATATCGGCGAATGCGCCGGGCGTTAGGCGGCCCCGGCCCTTCATCTCGTAGAGCGCAGCAGGCTCCCCCGTCAGCTTATGGATGGCGTTTTCAATACTGAAGGCGCCGCGTTCCTTGACCCAATAGGTCAGGAAATATGTGGGCAGGGAGGCGTCCATGATCTGGCCGCAATGGGCCCCGGAATCACCCAAACCCAAGACCACGTTTGGATCATGCAGCATCCTCTCAACGGCGGTCATTTCCGGATTAAGGAAGGGGAAATTGAACAGGGCCAGGCCGTTATCCCGGATAGATAGTTCAATAAACGCATCTGGCACAGACATGTTCAGCCTCGCTGCCTGGACTACCAGGCTTTGGCTTGGGTCCAGGTCATAGCGCGGGGCGTCATGGGACATCAGGAACAGATCTACGAATTCCATGGGTGGCATATCGGCTAAGGCCTGTTCCACCATGGACGCGCGGTACTCCGTATTGCGCAGTTTCGCCAGTTTTTCGGCCAGGCTCAAACCGCGCAGGGCCCGCCAGGCAGGTGCCCGGTCAAACGGTGTGCGGTTTTGAAAGCCGAACAGGACACCGATGCCCCGTGTGGTGGATTGCGGACTGATCCGGGCGCCGCTCTTTACAGCCTCGGCCACCTTTTCCAGGGTCCAGCCATAGCCTTCGGGCACTTGGCGGTTCTGGGCCAGTCCAAAGGTAATGGGCCGGCCCGTTTCACGGCTGATATCGGTCATCCAGGCGATCTCAGACTCAATGTTGGCGCGGGTTTCTTCTGCCGTATCAGCCGTAATGGCAGTAGCGGCTTCCACCACGCCCCGGCCATGTTTGCCCAGGGCGGAACAAATGCCTTTTAATTCCTGGGCCGTGGCGTAGGTGCCGGGCACCGCATCGCCATCGGGTGTGAAATGCAACGGCGTGCGGGAGGTGGAAAATCCCAGCGCCCCGCCCGCCATGGCTTCTGATACCGCATCATGCATGGCGTCGATCTGTTCCACGCTGGCGGGGGTGTTTTCCAATGCTTCGTCCCCCATGGCGTAAAGCCGCAGGGCGCAATGGCCAACCAGACCGCCGACGTTGATACCTTTTGGCAGATCGTCCAGGGCACCAAGATATTCGCCATAGCTTTCCCAGTTCCATTTCATGCCTTCGTTGATGCATTTGGCGGGGATGTCTTCGACGGATTCCATTAAGCGGGTCAGATATTCCCGGTCCTCGGGCTTGCATGGCGCAAATGTCACACCGCAATTACCCATCACGGCAGAGGTTACCCCATGCCAGCATGAGGATGAGGCGATGGGGTCCCAGGTGATCTGGGCATCAAGATGGGTGTGGATATCGACAAAGCCCGGCGTGACCAAATGGCCGTCTGCATCCACGGTTTGCTTTGCCGTGCCCTCGACCTCGCCTACAGCAACGATCTTGTCGTCCGTGATCGCCACGTCACCGCGATAGCTGTCCGTCCCGGTACCATCAACAATCGTCCCGTTTTTGATGATCAGATCATAAGCCATGCCGTTTCCCCATTTCGTCGTTGGAATTATTGTTGGCGGCTATTTATTCCGCCTATTTATTTTGGCGGTTTGCGATCAAATCCTCGACCACCGCCGGTTCCGCCAGGGTTGAAGTATCGCCCAGATTGGAAAAATCATCCTCGGCAATCTTGCGCAGAATTCGGCGCATGATTTTGCCTGACCGGGTTTTCGGCAGGCCCGGTGCGAACTGGATCAAATCCGGCGATGCGATGGGGCCGATATCCTTGCGTACCCATTGCACCAGTTCCTTGCGCAAATCTTCATCACCATCCAGGCCCACATTCAGGGTGACATAGGCATAGATGCCTTGGCCCTTAATGTCGTGGGGATAGCCGACGACGGCAGCCTCGGCCACGTCCTGGTGGCCCACCAACGCGCTTTCCACTTCCGCCGTGCCCATGCGATGGCCGGATACGTTGATCACATCATCAACCCGGCCTGTGATCCAATAATAGCCGTCTTCGTCCCGGCGGCAGCCGTCACCGGTAAAGTACTTGCCGGGATAGGTGGTGAAATAGGCCTCGATAAAGCGGTCATGGTCGCCGTAGAGCGTCCGCATCTGTCCCGGCCAGCTGTCCAGGATACATAGGTTGCCTGATGCCGCACCCTCCATAAGTTCACCCTCCGCATCCACCAACGCCGGCTTGATGCCAAAGAACGGCCGGGTGGCGGAGCCCGGCTTTAAGTCCGTGGCGCCGGGCAGGGGGGTGATCAGAATGCCGCCCGTTTCCGTCTGCCACCAGGTATCCACAATGGGGCAGCGGCCATCGCCAACCACGTTGTGGTACCACAGCCAGGCCTCCGGGTTGATCGGTTCCCCGACCGAGCCGAGCAAACGGATGGAGCTGCGGGAGGTTTTTTTGACCGGGCCATCGCCTTCGCGCATCAAGGCGCGAATGGCTGTTGGGGCGGTGTAATAGATATTGACCTGATGTTTGTCGCAAACCTCCCAATGGCGGGAGGCGTCTGGGTAGTTCGGCACCCCTTCAAACATCACCGTGGTGGCACCGTTCGATAGGGGCCCATAAAGTATATAACTGTGCCCCGTGACCCAACCCACATCCGCTGTGCACCAATAAATATCCCCATCGTGATAATCAAAAACATACTGATGGGTCATGGAGGCATAGACCATGTAGCCGCCCGTGGTGTGCAAGACGCCCTTGGGCTTGCCGGTGGAGCCGGAGGTATAGAGGATGAACAGGGGATCTTCCGCGCTCATTTCCTCGGCCTCGCACTGATCTGACTGATCGGCGACTAATTCGTGATACCACACGTCCCGCCCAGCCTTCATATTGGCTTCGGCACCGGTGCGGTTGACCACCACGCAATGGTCTACGGTGGGGGATTTTTCCAATGCGGCATCCACATTCGCCTTTAAAGGTATGGATTTGCCGCCGCGCATACCTTCATCTGATGTGATGACAATATTGGATGAGCAATCATGAATGCGGCCCGCCAGGGCATCGGGGGAGAAACCGCCAAAAACCACCGAATGGGGCGCGCCGATCCGGGCGCAAGCCAGGACTGCCACCGCGATCTCCGGTATCATGGGAAGATAGATCGTGACCCGGTCGCCACGTTTCACGCCCAAGGATTTCAGGCCATTGGCGAATTTGCAGACTGCAGCGTGCAGCTCTCCATAGGTGAAGGTTTTGCTCTCGCTCGGGTCATCGCCTTCCCAGATGATGGCCGTTTGATCGCGTCGCGTCGCAAGGTGGCGATCCAGGCAGTTGTAGGAGGCATTCAGGCTGCCGTCTTCGTACCATTTGATGGAGACATCGCCCGGTCCATAGGTCGTGTTCTTCACCTTCGTATAGGGTTTGAACCAGTCAATCCGCTTGCCCTGTTCGCCCCAAAAGGCATCAGGGTCATCCAGGGATTGCTGATACATGGCCAAGTATGTGTCGTTGTCCGCATAGGCCCGTTCGGCCCAGGCATCGGGTACGGGGAATAGTTCGTTATCGCTCATCATGGCCTCCCTAGATTGTTTCCATTCATTATCCCGATTAAGCGCGTTCGGACAAGTGGGGCTGCGTGCTGTGGCAGTATTGACGGATCAAGCGCTGAACCTATTTCAAGCTGCTATAGGACGGTATCTTCAGCAAACAATGTGTCAGGGTTAATAGGACTGCGCAGCCATGTCGCTTAAAATTCATTCACCTTATTTGTTTGGCGCTTATCTGTTTGCAGGCGCGGTCGCGGGGATCGTTGTTATACACCCCCTGGTCCTGGCTATCATGTGGTTGGAATTCGCCTCTGTCCGCGTGGATGCAACGCCGTTTCTGGAGTTTATGCAAAGCCGTCTATGGCTGGCATTCGTACCCAAACACTTTGATATGGCAGTGGCGTTCATAGCGCTGGGGGGATGTCTTGGTTTTGGCTTCTGGCTGTTTACCAGGGTACAGGTTCAAAGAATAAGGGCGTTGCGGTTTCTGGAGGAAGAGATCGGCCGGACGATCCCCGAGATTATCAAAGCGGGGGAAAGTGGCCGGGTAGAGTTCAAGTCCAGCATTCGTTGGGATCTGCAAAAGAAATCCATCAACCGCGGGCTCGAAACAGTTATTGCCAAGACCATCGCCGGCTTTTGCAATACCCGTGGCGGCAGTTTGGTAATCGGGGTGGCGGATGACGGAAATATTGTTGGGCTTGAACATGACTATGGCACACTGAAAAACCAAAACCGCGATGGCCTGGAACGCGCTGTGGCTGATATCGTCAAGAAAAAGCTGGGTGGCGACATCATTCCAATGGTGCATTTTTCCTTTTTGGAAATCGATGGCAGGGACGTCTGTATGCTGTCGATAGAGCCCACATCCCGCGCGGTTTACCTGGACGAAGGCAACGCATCAACGTTTTACATACGCAGCGGAAATTCGACGCGCCATCTGGACGTGCGGGAGGCCTTGGAATTTGCCAAATCCCGTTGGCAAACTCACAGCTGACCGTCCTAGCGAATTTTGAAAATCAATTTGCCACGCAGATGCCGGGCTTCGCTGACCTGATGGGCGGCGGCGGCTTCTGACAGGGGGTATTCGGTGATTGGCGGGATAACGACTGCGCCTATGGATACCAATTCTGCCACACGTTCAAGATGCTCCCGGTCCCGGCCTACGGCGGGGCGCAGGCCCTGGACATCGTCACGGGGCGGGGTAGGGGCGGTGCCGCCCGAGGCGATAAAGGCCGCCCGGCCGCCTGGTTTCAGCACGGCGTACGATTGTACAGAGACATCACCGCCGACAGTTTCAAATACCGCATCGCAGTCGGAGACAACTTCGGTGAAGTCCTGTGCGTTGTAATCGACGATCTGATCGGCACCAAGCTCGCGCATATAATCATGGTTAGAGGCACTGGCCGTGGTGATGACATGGGCACCAAGATGCTTGGCCAGTTGAATGGCGAAACCGGCAACGCCGCCCGCCCCGCCCTGGATCAAAATGGTCTCGCCCGATTGCAGCTTCAAGGTATCTTCAATGCTGACCGTTGCCGTTAATCCGGTCAGGGCCAATGAAACAGCGTCTATATGGGACAGCTCATCGGGTTTGCGCGCGATAATCGCGGCTTTCATGGCAATTTTTTCCGCATAGGCACCTTCCTGGCCCACGTCGCAAACACCGAATACCGCATCGCCGATGGCGAAATCCGTGACGCCTGCGCCCAAGGCGCTGACCAGGCCGGAAAAATCCCGTCCCAGGATATAAGGGAAGGGGAGGTCCCGACCGTCGCCATCAACCCGGACCTTCCAATCGGCGGCATTCACGGAGGCGGCATGAATATCAATGACGACCTCGCCTGGACCCGCCACCGGGTCGGGGGCATCGCCATAGATCAGAACCTCGGGGCCACCGTTTTTCGCAATCAATGCCGCTTTCATCATCATCTCCTTATGGTTTGTCTGTGTGTATCTTGCAGGGTATGAATGATCAAGTCCAACACCGCCCCCTTTATCTGGCAACGCCAGAGGCGGGCAAGCAGGCCTTTGACCTGGCCGTCAGTGGAAGTGTTACAAATTTCTGCGTGCCTTTTCTGCCTCTGCTGTGCTAATCTCCTGCGTAGTGATTATGGTAAATTAAACGGGAGGCAAATCATGATTGTTGAATTCATTCTTGGTGCCGCCCTTGTCATTATGACGACGGCTGCTCTGATCATTTGGCTATCCAGTATTACAACAGGTCTGACGGCCATGTTATCGGTGGGCGTTGTCATGACCGTGGCTTTGCTTGTCTTAATGGCACAAACGGCCATTGGCGTGCCTATATTGGACAGCCTGCATGTGGTTCTGGTGATCAGTTTGCTGGTCGCGCCAATTATTGCCATTGCCTTCGCGGATTGGCGCAGAACCTAGCAAAACTCACCAGATTCCCTTTTAGAATTTATTGTAGGCACCATCGACGATGAAGGTGTCGCCGGAATGGTAGGCTGATGCGTCTGATGCAAGATAGACGGCGACGCCGCCGAAATCTTCCTTGGTGCCCCAGCGCCGGGCCGGGATGCGGGGTTTGACCGCAGCTGCGAACTTATCCCAGGCAAAGGCGTCGTTGGTCATGGGGGTTTCGATCCAGCCGGGCAAAATGGAATTTGCCGTCACGTTATAGCGGGCCATGCCGGAGGCCAACGAGATCATCATAGAGATTAAGGCACCTTTGGTGGCAGCGTAATGCACGGACCGTGGCGACGATTCGATGGCTGCCAGGGATGCCGTGCCGATCAGACGGCCGCCGCCCTCACGCTCCGTCATGTGTTTCGCTGCCGCCTGCAGGGTGAAAAAGGCCCCGTCCAGATTGACGTCCATGACCCGTCGCCATTCCTCCGCCGGCATATCAACGAAGTTGGCAGCTTCTGATCGTCCCGATACGCCCGCATTGGCAAAGCAGCTATCCACCCGGCCAAACTGTGCCAGAGTTTCCGCGAAAGATGCTTTTACCGCAGCCTGGTCCGAGACATCGCAGATCATGGCAGCGGCCTTCCCGCCAATTTTTTGCAACTGCTCAAGTGCTGCGGCGTTCTTGTCTGCATTGGTACCCCAGATGCAAACGTCTGCGCCTGCCTGGGCCATGGCTTCGGCAAAGCCAAGGCCGATGCCGCTGTTACCGCCCGTTACCAGGGCGATTTTGCCGCTCAGATCAAATGCTTGATATGCCATGTTGTTACGTCCTTCAATATTGCTCAAATTATTTAGATTTAGGTGTATCTGTTTGCCAGCGGGCAGCGGCGGCGTCATCGTCCTGGCGGGCGGCGACCCAATTGCTTTTCCCGTCCACTTCTTCCAGCTTCCAAAAGGGCGCCTTGGTTTTCAGCCAATCCATCAAAAAGGCGCAGGCCTCAAAGGCTGCTTCACGATGCGATGACGTTGCGGCACACAGCACGATTTGATCGCCCGGTAGCAGACGGCCATAGCGGTGAATGATCAGGACCTTGTCCAGGGGCCAGCGATCCAGGGCCTCCCCCTCCAGCTGTTCCAACTGCCGCTCTGTCATGCCGGGATAATGTTCCAGGGTCATGGCCGATAATTCACCGGGACCTGCCACATCACGCACCAGCCCAATGAAGGAGGCGACAGCGCCTACTTCTGCACGGCCCCGGCTAAGGGCGGCCAGCTCGGCACCTACGTCGAAATCCTCCGCCTGGACTTTTATCATGGCTTAGCCGCCCGTAACGGGTGGGAAAAAGGCAACCTCGTCCCCCGCGCTGATCGCGGCATCTGCCTTGGCGTAATCTTGATTGATGGCGCAGCGAATGATAGCGGGGTCCTTAAATGCCTCCCCATGGCCGTCGGATTGGCGCGCCAGCCAAGCCATCAGCTCACCAACCGTGGTGACATTACCGGGGGGCTGGACGTCTTCTTCCGACCTACCAACGCGGTCCCGCAACCAGGCAAAATACAATACTTTCAGTGGGCGATTTATGGCGCGGTTCACAGGTTGGTTCATTGCGCGACCTCGTCAAACGGTAAAAAATCCACGGGCTCACCCGCCTTTATTTCGGTTACGTCCTCACCTATTTCCACCAGACCGTGGGTCTGCACAAGGGAATTGATGATGCCGGAGCCCATGGGCTGGAACAAAACCGCCCTGGGTGCTGTGCCGTCGGGTTGGCGGTCCAGGCGGGCACGCAGCCATTCCCGTCGTCCGGCCTTTTTCTTGAAATCAAAATCAGAGGCAACCCGATATAATATGGGGTCCAGGTCCACAGCCCCCGCCATACCCAAAATCAAGGGCCGAGCAAAGCGTAGAAAGCAGACCATGGCCGCAACCGGATTGCCCGGCAGGCCGACAAAGGCGGCATTGCCGATCTGACCCAGGGCCAGAGGGCGGCCCGGCTTTATCGCTACACGCCAGAAATTCAAATGGCCCAACGCCTCCACCGCGCCGCGCACATGATCTTCCTCCCCGACCGAAATTCCGCCCGATGTCAGCAATACATCGTGGGTCTTTGCCGACCGCTCCAGACCCGCGTGCACGGCGTCCGCCCGGTCCGGCAATATCCCCAGGTCCGAGACTGCTGCCCCAAGGCCGGTGATCAGCGCCATCAAAATTTGCCGGTTGGCATCATAAACCGCACCGCTAGGCAGGAGGGTGCCCGGTTCGGCCAATTCATCGCCGGTGGAAAACACCCCGACCCGAAGGCGGCGATACAGTGCCAGTTCCCCATGCCCGACAGATGCAGCAAGCCCAAGGTCCTGGGCCCGGAGCCGTTGGCCCTTTGCCAGAACCACATCGCCCAGTTTGGTGTCTTCACCCTGATGGCGGCGATTGGCCCCCAACTTCAGGCCGGGCGGTACGGTTAGTTTGTCACCCGCCGTTTCGACATCTTCCTGCATCACCACCGTATCGGATCCCGCCGGCATCACACCGCCTGTGAAAATGCGCACGGTCTGGCCCGGCCCCAATGGTTGTGCAAACGGGTGTCCAGCGGCGGACCGGCCCTGGATGCGAAAGACTGATGCGCCGTCGGTGGATAAATCCTGGTGGCGCAGGGCATAGCCGTCGACGGCGGAATTATCGTGCGGCGGGACATCCAGGGGCGAGGTTACGTCTTTCGCCAGAATACGGCCCAATCCTTGGGAAAGCGGCAGGTTTTCCAGATGGTCCTGGGTGACGATGACCGTACGTTGCCGCAGGATCGCCAGGGCCTGGGCCGTGGACATCAAATCCTCAACCTGGTTAAAGCAATCGTCTGCAAGCTTGTTCATCATGTCGACCCTTTATGTCGACCTACGGGTGCGACAAAATTCAACGACAAAATCCCCTATAGCCGCAACATCATCCAGGTCCAGCAAGGGTACCGCTAGGTCCGGGCCGTCCGGTCGATAATTCGCGGCCAGTGCAATAAAACTCCCATCATCGCGACATAACAAGGGTTTATCCAAGCCCTGGCGATGCACTTCCAGCTTCTTGTGACCCTCCGCCTTAAAGCCTTCGACCAGGATCAAATCCACCGGCGTCATGTGGGCCAACAGGGCTTCCAGCCCGGGTTCGGCTTCGTCCCGGTTTTCATGCATCAGGGCCCAGCGGGCAGCGGAACCGATCAGCACTTCCGTCGCCCCAGCCTCACGGTGGCGATGAGAATCCTTGCCCGGCTTGTCCACATCAAAGGTGTGATGCGCATGCTTGATGGTGGAGACTTTCAGGCCGCGCCCGGTCAGATTTGGAATTAATTTGGTCAGCAGCGTCGTTTTGCCCGCACCGCTCCACCCCGTGACACCTAAAACGTTTGTGGGGGCGTTAATGGTGACGGTCACCGGCTATCTGCCTCATCGGTGCCCGCCCCTGCACTATTGGAAGGGGATTCAGGCGTCATGTTGGTGACATGGTGCAACCCGGCCTTAAGGTAGTCGTAGCCCGTGTAGATGGTGAACAATGCCGCAATCCACATGCCTGCCCGGCCTATGGTCATTGCGGGAATGGGGTCCCAGCCCGCCTCTCCGACAATCAGGAAACCGATGGCCAGCATCTGTACGGCCGTTTTCCACTTCGCCACCCGGCTGACGGGCACGCTGACACGCAGCTCGGCCAGGAATTCCCGTAGGCCGGAGACCAAGATCTCCCGGCACAAAATGACCACCGTAGGCAGTATGGTCCAATCGCCGATACGGCCCACATAGACCAGCATCAATAATGTGGCGGCAACCAACAGTTTGTCTGCGACAGGGTCGAGAAATCGGCCCAGGCTGCTTTCCTGCCCCCAGCTGCGGGCCAGATAGCCGTCCAGGATATCAGTGATCCCTGCTGCGGTAAAAATTGCAAAGGCCAACCAATTGGACAGGGGCGACGACAAATAGAAAGCGCCGATCAGGGCTGGAATAGCCAGGATCCGCGATAATGTTAATATATTTGGTAACGTTGTAAGCATAATCCCGAACCACGATCTATACCGGCGGGCTGAGTATAAGGATTTAACGCCAAGGTGAAAGCACGCCTTCAACCTTCAGGGTGAAAGAAGTCATAAATTTTTCGTGCGACGGTCTTGGAAATGCCGGTTACGGTCTCCAGATCCGTCAGTCCGGCGGTTTCCACGGCGCGGGCGGAGCCGAAATGGTTCAATAAAGCCCGTTTGCGGCCAGGGCCAACGCCGGGGATACTGTCCAGGGCGGATTTGTCCATACGTTTGGCCCGTCGGGCCCGATGGGTGCCAATGGCAAAGCGATGGGCCTCATCCCGCAGACGTTGGAGGAAATACAACACAGCACTGCGGGGGGGCAGTGAAATTGCCGGTTTATCGGGCAGATGCAGCTGTTCCAACCCGGCATTGCGGTCCGGCCCTTTGGAGATGGCGGCCAGGGCAACGCCGGTGACGCCTAAATCCGCAAAGACCTCCCGCACCGCCGATAATTGCCCGATACCACCATCGATCAGGACCAGATCCGGCCATTCGCCGGCAACACGGGCGTCTTCGCCGCCCCCATGACTTTTGCTTTTGTTCTCTTCGCCGCCTTCTGCGGCGTCCGCTGCTGCTTGGGCCTTCAACAGGCGGGCAAAGCGGCGGTGGAGGACTTCGCGCATCATGCCGTAGTCATCGCCGGGGGTGATAGTCTCGTCCTTAATATTAAATTTGCGGTAGGCGTTTTTCTGCATACCTTCCGGGCCGGCGACGATCATGGCACCGATGGCGTCCGTGCCCGAGATGTGGCTGTTGTCGTAGACTTCGATCCGTTGCGGTGCGCTGTCCAGGGCGAATAAATCCGCCACATCCGCCAGCAAACGCCGTTGCGAGGCACTTTCCGCCAGACGCCGGGCCAAGGCCTCCCGCGCATTGGTCTGGGCATGGTTGACCAGCTCCCGCCTCTGTCCCTTTTGGGGGCGATGCAGGCGTACCTTGCGATCCGCCTTGACGCTTAACGCCTCGGCGATCAGGTCGTTGTCGTTGGGCCATTCGTTCAGCAGGATTTCTTTTGGCGGCGGCTTGTCGTCATAAAACTGACCCAGAAAGGCACTTAAAACCTCCTCGGGTGTTCTTTCTTTGCCGTGAGAGGGGAAATAGGCCCGGTTGCCCCAGTTCTGCCCGGCCCGGAAGAAAAATACCTGGATACAGCTTTGTCCCCCTTCCATATGGATGGCGATGATGTCCGCTTCCCCGACGCTGGCGACATTGATGCCCTGATGGGCCTGAACATGGGCCAGGGCGCGCAGGCGGTCACGGTAGACGGCGGCGGTCTCGAACTCTAAATCAGCGCTGGCAGCTTCCATCCGTTTGGACAGGCCGGTTTGGACCTCACGGCTGCGGCCGGACAGGAAATCCCGCGCCTCGCGCACCAGCTGGCTATAACTGTCGGCATCTATGCGCCCCACGCAGGGCCCGGCGCAACGGCGGATTTGATATTGCAGACAAGGTCTGGTCCGGGCGGCAAATATACTGTCAGAGCAGGAGCGGAGGGGAAATGCCTTTTGCAACGTATTGAGCGTGCGGTTGACGGAGGATGCGGAGGCGAAGGGGCCGAAATACTCCCCCTTTCTGCTCTTAGCACCACGGTGTTTGGCCAGTTGCGGCCATTCATGGTCCCCGGTGATGATAATAAAGGGGAAGGATTTATCGTCCCGCAGCAGAATATTGTAACGGGGTCGCAAACGCTTGATCAGATTGGATTCAAGTAATAACGCCTCAACCTCCGTATGGGTTGTGACGATTTCCATGGCGCGGGTTTCCGCGATCATTCGCAAGGTGCGCGTGTTCAATCCTGCCGGTTGGGCATAGTTTCGAACACGGACTTTCAGGCTTTTGGCCTTGCCGACGTAAAGCACCTCTCCATCCCGGGCCAACATACGGTAAACCCCAGGCGCGCCGGGCATCGTCTCCAACGCTTTACGGATTGCATTCCGGCCATGTTCAATGCCCTGTCCTGCATCGCTCTGAAGGTTGCCAGGGCGGTCATCCGGACGGTCATTTACATGGTCATCCGGGCGGTCATCTGCATGGTCATCTGCATGGTCATGGGGACCGGCATTCGGGCGTCCATCCGTGCGGGCATCGGGTCGGGCATCCGGGCGGCCGTCGGGCGGTAATTCCGGTGGTTGCACAGTTGGTTTATCGGCCTTTGCCATGGTGCTATTTTCCGCGCCTTTTTCCCATCGTCAATGACGGATCGCTATAACAATATAGGTTTACTGCCAATCTCCAGCGCCTATCCACGTTGGCTGTGGATAAGCATGTGGGGAAGCCGTTCCAGGTCGTAACAATTTGGCGGAATCCCGCCCATTCGTCCGCTTTGCTCAAAAAATAGGCAAATTTCTAACGCATTGAAATTAAAGGTAAAAAATTAAAACCTATAGTTTGGTCCCGGTGTACATCTTTAATGTAAGGCAAACCCTACCGAAACCCTAACGAAGTCAATGGCCTGTGCACAAAGAATCGGGTTTAGCGCCGATTTTAACCAGTGGAGGCTAAGTCATCAAATGTGCGGCGGCCATATTTATGCAATATCGAGCCGCGACCACGTGCAATTTCTATGCAAACTTTATGCAATTGATCCAAGTAACGAAGTCGGCGGGTGTAGTATTTGTGCACTCTGCTTTGCCGGTGTTGGCGGTGTCACTTTCGAGGCTTGGGTTTTAGGCATTCCGGACATGCCATGAAAGAGCGAGAGCATATATATTAGATAAGCCGCCGTTAGGAAGGCACCATAACGTCGCGAGATCGGACGACCGAGCAAAACAAACGGTGTTACCAATATCGCCGCCGACAGCATGATCCACACATCATAGTCGGTAATTTGGCCCGAAATGGGAATTTCCGAGACCATGGACGTGATGCCCATGATGCCAAGAATATTAAACAGATTAGACCCTATAACATTTCCAATAGCGACGTCACCGTGACGGCGCATGGCGGCAACCAGGGATGTCGCCAATTCCGGCAGTGATGTGCCTAGAGCGACCAAAGACAGGCCAATGGTCGCCTCGGACACCCCTGCGGCCAGGGCCATGTCCATGGCACCGTTTATCAGCAGATCACCGCCAACAACCAGGCCGGCGATGCCAACGAAGATAAAGGCGAATGACAGCCAGACGGAATGGGGCCGGGCCGCGATCCCCTCTATTTCATCAACAATGGCTTCAGCCGTGGCCTCATTCGCCTCCCGACCGGAGAAGTAGGACCAGGTCAGATAGCCAACAAGCAACGACGTCATGATGGCGCCTTGCCAGTCCAGGATTTGCCCGCTCAGGCACAGAGCGACAAAGCCAACGGTGACCGCGAACATGATGCCGCCATCCCGGCGGATCGCCTCCACATCGCAGGCAATGGGAAAAATTATGGCGGGCAGGCCAAGCACCAGCAGAATATTCGCGATGTTGGAGCCGACTACATTGCCAATCGCAATTTGCGGTGATCCGCTCAAGACCGCATCCAGGCTAACAACAAGCTCCGGCGACGAGGTGCCAAAGGCAACCACGGTCAATCCAATGACCAGAGGCGGGACAGACAGCCGCTGTGCCAGGGTGACCGCACCCCGGACCAGAATGTCACCACCGATCAATAGCAGCACAAGGCCACCGGCAACCATCAGATATGTCATGCCGCGACTACACCGTCGGTTGCCCAAATCGCTATTGATATTGGGGACACTGGGATCAATTGAAGCAAATTTTGCCGACCAATCACGCGAAACATTGTACGCCTCGAAAAATAGGGAATGCGCCCACCGGGTCGCGTGCCACCCCTATATAGAGATGTACGGCACCGCTTTGAAGGGGTTATTCGTCACAATGTTCAGGCCAATGCGCGAACCCGACACAACAGCATGGCCTTGTTGTCAAAACGGGCGTGGGGGGATATGCATGCTGGCAGTCTTAAAATTTATGCGTAGTCGGATTTTTCATGAGCATCACAATCATCAACGGGTTGGCGGAAGTGGCCGACCAATATGATCTTTTCATCTTTGATCTATGGGGCGTGGTCCATGATGGCGTTACCACATACCCAAATGCTGCGGATTGCCTCGCCCGCCTGCGCCAGCAGGGCAGCCGGGTTGTGCTGCTGTCCAATGCGCCACGGCCCAGCGCATCTGTGGCGCAGCATCTGGCGGAACTTGGGGTTTCTGATGATCTGTATGATTGGTTATTGACGTCGGGAGAAGCGACGGCAAATGCGATCGCTGCGACTGCGTCTGGCGCGGGTCGTGATGCACGCCCGGCCTATTATCACCTGGGCCCTGAGCGCAGCCGTCCCACACTTGATGCCTGCGGCGGCCGTGAAGTGGGGATTGACGTGGCGGAGATGATTATCTGTACCGGCCTTTTTGACGACGAGACAGAAACAGCGGATGATTATCGGGATTTTCTGACGGCGGCGGCGGCCCGTGACCTACCCTTGATCTGCGTCAATCCGGATATTGTCGTTATGCGTGGCGAACAAATGATCCCGTGCGCCGGGGCGGTGGCCGCTTTTTATGAACAATTGGGCGGCAGCGTTCAGCGCTATGGCAAGCCGTTTCCCGCCATTTTCGATCTGTTATTCGCAGAGACACCACACATCCCACGGCATCGTGCGGTGATGATCGGTGATGGGCTGCCGACAGATATCCGCGGTGCCCGTCAAGCCGATATTGATGCCATATGGATTGCGGGCGGAATTCACGCAGAAGATCTGGCGCTTGGCCCGAAGGGGGAATTAGACCCGGACGTCGTGCATCGGGTTGCTGAACAAGCCGGCGAACAACCCAATGCCATCTTGCCATGGCTACAATGGTAGTGGGTCAGTCCGTATATGGTGTAGTCCGGGTATGGGGTGGGCTGGGTAGCGAGATAGATCGCGACGAAAACGATCTTGGACTGGGCCTCGGTTTAGTCAAACAGGGCGTCAATATCGTCTTGTGAGGCTTCACTGCTGTCATCTGCCGTCAACGGCACGATGTCATCCAACTCTGGTTGATCGCTTTCAATTTTCACCACGTCGATCTCAATCTTATCGACTTCCGGCGCCGCGACTTCGAGCTCCGGTGTGGGTTCCGGATCAGGTTCCGGCGTTGCCGATCCAGCATCATTGTCGCTGTCAAACATGGCGTCGATGTCGTCCTGGTCGACAGCAGCCCTCGGTGCCGCCTTTGGTGCCGCCTTTGGTGCCGCACCATTCATTTCGACGCCATTTGTTTCTGTATCGTTTATCACAGCGCCGTTGGTTGCCTCGTTGCTCGCTTCAACCTCTGGCGCAGCGTCTGCTTTGGAAACTGTCTCGACCTCGATATTATCTATAGGTGTTTCGGAGGCTGTTTCGGCGGCAGCTACATTGCCCGAAAGCAGTGCATCGATCTGTGATTGTTCGATACCCTGGCCATCAAGCGCCGGGCCGTTCAGAAGGTCTTTATCCGGCCTGTCATCGTCAGAATGCACACCGAATTGATGCGCGTCGCCCTCTGCATCCGCAATATCCGGACCCCAGGCGTCCTGCAGACCATGCAGACGTTCTTCAATATAGGTCAAGGTGGCGACAACCTTGTTAATGCGCTGTCCGGTGATGTCTTGAAATGAACAGGCTTCGAATATGCGCATACAGGCTTCATTGATTGTATCGCTGTACTCATCCGATGACGGATCGGCGGCCATTATTTCTTCCGCCGCATCCATAATCGTGCCGGTCGCCTCTTCCGTAGAGGCGACGATGGCGTCCAGTTCCATACCCGCACGGGGGATCTTATCCTGCTTCAGGTCGTTTGGGCGCAACTCTGCAATCTCGCCCCGAGCCCGATCAATATAACTTGAGAGGCCCCGAAACTCTGAATACAGCGTGGTATCGATAGAATTGAAGTATCGCTGCATGGTCCCCAGCAATACCTCTGTAACGCCGGCAATATCACCAAGCGTTACCGCCGTCGCACGGTTGGCGCGAAGGTGATCGACCAACTGCTCGATCCCGACACTAACCTCTTCCGTATCCATCAACACCACTCCAAGAAACAATTAGACGCCAAGACAGTCGACATCGCGACAAATGTAACAGGCTTAGAAATCGCCGATTACAGATGTCATTTTGGTCTTCAATGTCGCCGCGTTAAACGGTTTCACGATGTAATTGTTGACCCCGGCCTTTTTGGCCGCAATGACGTTTTCAGTCTTGGATTCCGCCGTAATCATAATGAAGGGCGTTTCCTGCATCTTTTCATCAGAACGGATTTCCTTGAGCAACTGGTAACCGGTCATCGGCTCCATGTTCCAATCGGAAATCACCAGATTGTATTCCTTACCACGAAGCTTTTGCAGCGCGGCTGCGCCGTCCGTTGCTTCATCGACGTTGTTGAAGCCAAGTTGCTTCAGCAAATTGCGGATAATCCGCAGCATGGTCTTGTAATCATCGACGATAAGGATCGTCATATTCATATCGACAGCCATAGGTTCTGCCCCATCTTATCCAGTTAATCCGCCAGCCGGTGTGCTGTGTTGCCTATCGGTCATGGGACGTTTGACGTCCCTCCTCCCTCTCTGCAACATGGCCATATTGGCGGAGGCCACTGAATATTTGGTTAACATCATACGGATCATATTGATAATCGATCGATGTTGGGCGTAGAGCGCGCGCCAGCACTTAATTCTGCCACGTGTCCTGCTATTTGTTCCTCTACTTGTCCCTGGGGGTGGGCGGCGCTATATTCCGCCACCCAATGATATTGCCAGCATCGCGATAAACTATGAACAAGCCAGCGTCAGACGCTCACACAGCCATTCAAGCGACGAATATATTCAAAGAATTACACGGCTATTTTATTGAGGACCTAAAAGTCGGCATGACTGATTTTTATTCCCGTACCATCACAGAGGCCGATATTGTCATGTTTGCGGGCATCACGGGTGATTTGAACCCTGTACACATGAACCGCGAATTCGCTGAACAAACCCAGTTTGGCGGCACCATCGCCCATGGCATGTTGACCGCCAGCTTGATCTCCACCGTGGTGGGCACCAAATTGCCCGGGCCGGGCGCGATCTATATGTCCCAGAATACCCGCTTTACAGCACCTGTCAGGGCCGGAGATACAACTACGGCGGTGGCCACGGTTACCGACGTGAATTTGGCGAAACGCCGTTGCGCGTTAGAGACGATTTGCGTTCGCGGTGATGAGGTGGTGGTTAAAGGTGATGCCTTGTTGCTGGTGCCCACGCGCAAAACTTTCGAAAATTCCGGGGATTAGTCGGTTGCCTCTCTGTGCGTGAGGCCCAATACTCCTGACCATGCGTATTATTCGTCACATTGAGAACATTCCAGAGGAACTGCGCGGCGGCGCTGTTGCGGTGGGCAATT
>JAPKBD010000035.1 GCA_028824965.1 Alphaproteobacteria bacterium
CTGGCCGGAATGGGATGTGGCATCTTCGATGGAGTTGCGGGTCTCGTTGGTGAACTTGCAGAAATTGACTTTGTGGTCGTGGGAAGAGGTTGCCAGCATGCGAATATTGGCCCCGGCGCAGAAAATCCGCTCCTTGGCAGATGTCATGATGACGGCGGCGACTTCCGGATGTTCAAAGCGCAGGCGCTGAACCGCGTCATAAAGTTCAATGTCGACGCCCAGGTCGTAGGAATTCAGTTTCAGCTCGTAGCCATCCCGCAGGCCCCCACCTTCGTCCACAGACATGGCTAATGTGGCCACCCGGCCATCTACTGAAAGTTGCCAATGGCGATACGATGCCGGCTCTGTACGGAATTCAATCATGCGTCTTGCTCCCCAATCGTTATAGGAATTATAATGCAGTATTCATAATTATCAAGCATTATTTCGCATGTTAAAGGTTCGGTGCAGCCTCGTCCTCCTTATGAACGCCTTCCCGATAAATGATATAGATCCCTGTGGCGATCAGGATCGCGGCCCCGATGAGGGTCCAGCGGTCCGGCAGGTCACCGAAAAACCAATAGCCAAAAATGGTGTTCCACAATAGGGCGGTATAAG
The DNA here is from genome assembly GCA_028824965.1 of Alphaproteobacteria bacterium. Classification (GTDB taxonomy): domain Bacteria; phylum Pseudomonadota; class Alphaproteobacteria. Next base: position 598 of record JAPKBD010000035.1, read on the forward strand.
ACAACGGTGCCAAGACGGCGACGGGGGCATATTCAAACGACTTGATCAATGTGTAATGGCCAAGGCCGCCCAGGACACCCAAGGCTGCCAGCAAGGACCAAAGCTCGACAGAGACGCCGGCCTGCCAAAAAAATGGCACGACGAGGCTGGCCAACACGGCACCGACGACGGCAGAAATGAATAGTGTAGTCATGGGATCATCGGAGTCTGACAGCATACGGGTCAGGATTTGATACAAGGCATAAAACAGGGCCAGGACCAACAGCATCCAGGCCGCCCAGTGGACGACGCCGAAGCCTGGTCGGACGATGACCATGGCACCGACAAAACCGATGGCAACAGCGGTCCACCGTCGCATGCCCACTTTCTCCGATAGTAGAGGTACGCTCAGGGCCGTGACCATCAGGGGTGAGACGAAACTGATCGCGACCGCTTCCGCCAAAGGCATATATTGAATGGCGACGAAAAAGATATATGTGCAGGCCACCAACAAAATTGAACGGACGATCTGCAGCCCCGGCTTTTTCGTGCGCACAAGGTTCCAGCGCCGCCGGGGCCAGAAAATCGCCGCCATAATGACAAACTGAAAAAAATACCTAGCCCATACGATCTGCGGCACCGGCACGGATTGACCCAGATACTTGGCGAGCAGATCCATCACGGACAAAATGAACATGGCGACTAATGCCAGTATAATGCCGCGCAGTTGGTTCTGACCAACCTTCACGAGGTTTGATCCACCGGCTTTTTGGCGTCTGTAGCTTCGCCTGCAGCTTCTCGGCCGCGCACGCCCTCGCGGTAGAGGATATAAATCCCCGTGGCGATCAGCACCAACGCGCCGATCAATGTCCAGCGGTCCGGCAGGTCACCGAACACCAGATAGCCAAACAGTGTGTTCCATAACAACGCGGTATAGGCCAGGGGGGCGAGGACGGCGACCGGGGCAAATTCAAACGACTTGATCAAGGCGTAATGACCGACACCGCCGATAATCCCCAATGACGCCAGCATCAGCCAATGTTCCGGCTCCAACGGCATTTGCCAGAAAAAAGGCACGATCAGGCTCATCACCCCGGCACCGACAACTGCGGAGAAAAATAATGTGGTGATGGGATCATCGGTGCGGGACAGCATGCGGGTCGTGATTTGATAAAGGGCAAAGCCAAGGGCCATGATCAACAACATCCAGGCGGCCCAATGCATCACGCCCAGGCCTGGACGGACGATGATCATGGCACCTATGAAGCCGACGCCGACAGCTGTCCAACGGCGCGGGCCGACGACCTCTCCCAACAGCGGTACGCTGAGGGCGACCACCAGCAGGGGGGAGACGAAGCTGATGGAAACTGCATCCGCCAGGGGCATGTATTGAATGGCCGTGAAAAATATCGCGGTACACAATAGCAGCAATATGGAACGGACCAGCTGCAGGCCCGGCCGCCGGGTGCGCATTAGACCCAATCCGCGCCGGGGCATGAAGATGATGGCCATGATGGCGAAGTGGCCAAAATATCGCGCCCACACCACTTGCGGGACGGGCAGTGTCTGGCCCAGATATTTGGCCTGGACATCCAGCAATGAAAACAGAAACAGCGCGCCCAGAGCCAGCATAATGCCGAGCAGTTGGTTTTTTCCCCGCGTCGCCGTCGTTATGACCGACTTGCCCGCACCCGCCGCCTCTCCAGCCAGGTCACTGGTGCCCTCACTTGTGGCCTCGTTCACTTAGTTCAGGCGTCCCAGGGCCTTGGCCATCAGCATGTACAATTTGCCCACATCTGAAGATAACAGCACGGCGGCCAAAATATCCTCCGGGTCGTTCTCTTCCGCCTGTTCCAGGGCTTCCTGGAATTGGGCCAGATAGCGGTCCACATGTTCGCGGAAGGCAAGGTCGTCTTCATAATTCGCCCGTATGGCATCCAGGGATTTGCTGTCCTTGCGGCGCACGATCCGTCGGGCAAAAATGCCGCGATCTCCATCCAGATACCGCTCCCAGGCATCTTCGGGCACGTTCTTTTCTATCGCCCGGTCCAGATCAACCGCCAGGGAATTCATTTGCTCTGTGACGAAGGTCATGTTGCGCATGAAGGCTTTGCGTCGGTTGTGGACGCCGCTGGCTTCGATATTGTCTGCGTCCGCACGGGCTTTCTCGCTGACCTGGCGCAGCTCATCCGCTTGCCGGCGATAATTTTCGCCGATCTTGTCGGCGGCCTGTCCGGTTCGTTCCGTCAGTTGTTCCAGTTCGCCGGCATTGCGGGCAAGTTGCTCACCCAGACCGGCCAGGCGGCCTTCGCTACCTTTGGCGGATGATGATAATTCCTCCACCGCTTGGCGTAGGTTGGCGCTCAATTCCGCGATCTGTTGGGCCAGACGGTTGGACTCACCGCGAAGGTCACTGCCCTGATCCGCCATGTCCGAGCTGGCCGCTTTCAGGCGTTCGGCACCCCGTTCGCCCGCGGCAGCCACATTTTGAATTTCCTGACGGAAGGCAATGCCCGCGCCCAGGATCCGTGTCGCCTCCCGGTCTGAGGACTCGCTCAACGCGGTGGAGGCGCTGTCGAAACTTATATGCGCCCCGCGCAATCGGGCTGCTGCCTCGTCCGCCGCCTCCGCCACACGCGCAGTGCCCCGGCCCAGAACATCAATGGCCTCTGTCAGATCGGTACGTGATTGCGCCGCAGTCTGGCTCATACGGTCGGCCCGTTCCAGCAATTCCTGGCTGACATCCCCTGAATGTTCGGACATGGCATGGCTCTGCTCAATAAATCGGGTCAGTGCTGTTTCCACCCGGGACACGGCAGCGGTGGCAACTTCGTTCAGTTGATCGCTTTGCCCACGCAAGGACTGCGCCAGACCGGCCATATTCTCCACCGCCTTGGTAGAGGTGCCTTCCGCCTGGACGCTGCCCTGGCTCAACAAATCCATGATCTGGTTTAGATAGGCACCGCCCTTGGTGGTTGCGGCATCCAGGCCCGAGAGTTCTTTTTGCAGGGCATCGCCGGCCTTCGATAAATCCTCCAACGCGGTGGATGAGGCATGATCCAGGGCATTTGTGCTTTTCTGCAATATGGTTTCGATCTGGGTTGCCTGTGCCGTAATGGCCTCGGTTACTTGTTGAAGGGCGGTGGCCCGGCCTGCGAGGTCCTGGCTTAGACGCGCCGTGCGTTGTTCCGCCTTGGCCGCTGTTTCTTCCAACACTTCGGCATGGCGTTGCATCGCCGTGCCCAGGGTTGCCGCCTCCGCCTGGGCGCGATCCGTGGCCGCAGACAGGTTTTGCGAATTGTGATGCAGGGCCTCACCCGTCGCCTCAATCGCCGTATTGGCCTGTTCGGCAGCGGCTGTGACACCGTCGGCTTCTTCCCGCAGATGGGAGGTTGTGGCATGGATTTGCGCCAGGGCGCGCTCCCCCTCTGCCGCCACATTGTCCGCCGCATCAACATAGGCTGCTTCTGTGGCGCGCATTTCCGTTTGGGATTGCTTGCCGGCCTCCGCCAGGCTGTTGATGCGATCTTCCAACTGCCTTGCTGCGACTTCGGAATGTTCCGCAGCTGCCCTGATCCCGTCCGTGCCCTTGTCCAGAGCGGATTGTACGGCTTCAATGCGCTGTCCCGCAGCAGATACCGTCTCGGACACTTTTGTTGTGGCTGTCCGTGCAATTTGTTCGATATGGCTTTCCGCACCAGTGCCTAGTTCGCCCAGGCGTCGTTCCGCAGCTCCCGTTACGCCCTCAATGCGACTTTCCGTGCTCTCGGTGAAGGTGGTCAGGCGCTGTTCCGCACCGTCCGTTAGTCCTTCAATGCGCGTTTCTGTGGCCTCCGTAAAGGCAGTCAATCGCCCCTCGACGCCATCCGTCAGACCCTCAATCCGATCCCCGGTATCGTCTGTGAAGGCGTTCAGTCGCTGTTCCACGCTGCCTGTTAGGGCATCAACACGATCTTCTGTGCCTTGGGTAAAGCTTTCGATGCGGCTCTCTGCGTTGGATGCCATGTCTTCGACCCGGCCCTCCATACTGCTTGCCATCGCCTCAACACGATCTTCAATTTGACCGGCGGCAAGATCGATCCGTTCTTCGGTGCCACCCGTTAAATCATCAATTTTTTGCGCTGCCGCCGCCGCCGTGGTCTGTACCTGGCTCATGGTGCGGGCCACACGTTCTCCGGCCTGGCCAATTGTTTCCGCCGTATCTATTGCTGCATTGGCAATTTCGCCCGTGCGGGCATCCAGCTTCTGGGTTGTTTCATCAATTTGTTGGTCAGCCTGCCAGGCGGCCTGACGGACGCTTTCCGCCGTCGCGGTCAATTTGCCGCCGGCCTCTTCGATACGGCTTTCTGCATGGGTGGCGGTGGCGTCCAGGATTTCCATATGCTGTTGCACGCGCGCCTCAATCCCGTGGGAGATGATCTCCACCTGGCCGGATATTTGACGCAGGCTGTCGCCGTCCTGGCGCATGGCCTCTGCGGACCGTTTTGCCTCGGCCCCGATCTGGACAGAGACCTGATGAAGCTGATTACCTTCCTGGGCCAGGCCCTGATGCATTTCCGCGCCGCGGCTGATCATATCGTCAACCGCAAGGCCAAGGTCGGCGATCTGGGACCGTAGTTCGGCCTCAACGCCCGCTGCCTGGCCTATGGTGCGTTGGGTCAAACCTTCCAGGTGTTCCACCACCGCCTCGATCCGGGCCTCAAACTCCGCCTGGATCACAGTTGCGGTCTGACTGGCGTCTTGGCCCAGTTTTTCGGAATTGTCGGCCACGGTCTGGCCGATGTCGTTAATCCGCTGCTCGAACGCATTGCTCAATTCCAGCGCGCTAAGGGCAGCTTGGCGGGTTGCATTCTCGGTGTAGGTGGTAACGATTTCAGCACCGTTTTTGAAGGCAAGTGCAATTTCTTCAGTCCGGCGGTTGACGAAAGTGGCGATCTTGTCCGTATCGTTGGCGATCTGTACCGTACGCAATTTAAAGGCTTGGGCGACGGCTTCCGCTTTCTCCTCGCCCAAGCCTGCGCTCTCGTTGACGGCGGCATTAAAGGCTGCGGCCCGGCTGCGCAGTTCAGCCTCCACCTTGGCGACCGTATCGCGCAGGCCGTCCACGGTGCCTTCGGCGTGAGAGAGCAGATGACTGCGCCGGGTCTCCAGGTCTGCCAGCAGATCGTCGATACGGCCTGCTGCATGGTCGGTCATGCGATCCGCGGTCTGGCGGGCCTCATATTCCTCCTCCCGCAGACGTTCGGAAATGACGTCCGCATGGCCGGAAACATCGGATGAAATACGCCGGGCCACATCCGCCAATGCGGTTGCGCGTTCGTCCACGTTGGCCTGTAGATTGGTCCAGTCCGTATCGATGCCCTCAATCGTGCGGTTCATATCGCCGCTGACCCGTTCAATACGTGACAGCAGGGTTGTGCTCATATCTTCCAGGCGACGGACGGCGTCTTCTGTGGCTGCCGTGGTCGCACTGCGCAGGTCATCGGTCTGAACCCGAATACGTTCGCCGGTGGAGGTGACGCGCGCCTCCATACGGTCGATGGTCTGGTCGATCTCCTGGCCAACCCGGCCCACGGTCTGGCGTACCCCATCAGCCATTTGCTTGGCTTGTTCGCCAACCGCCTTTTGGGTTTTCGCCGATGCCGCCTCCACCGCCGCTAATTCTTTGGCGTAATGGTGGTGCATCTGATCCGCGCTGGACACCGCTGTTGCCGTTACTTCGCCAGTGCGGGCCTGTAATTGTTCCAGGGACTGGCTGTAATCCCGGCCCAGCTGTTCGACAACCTTGCGCACGCCGTCGGCCATATCGACAGAGCGGGTTGTCACGGTTTTCTGATTTTGTGCTGAGGCGACATCGATTTCGGACATCTGATCGCCAAAGTGCCGGCGCATATGTTCCGCCTGGGTCATGGCATTGGTTGTCATCTCGCCGGTGCGTGTTTCCAACCGGTCGATCGACATATTGAAGTGATCGCCCAGGTCATTCAGGTTCTGTTCCAAACTATCGGCCAGGCGGTCGGCGCGCCCTGTCAGGGCGTTATGGGCCTGATCGGTGGATTGTTCGATGGCCGACAAATTTTCCATATATTGCAGGCGCAATTGCTCAACACGCTCAAGGGCACCGTCGCGCAACTCGTCCGAGCGCCCATTCAGGCGATCAACCGTGCCATCAAAGGCTTCGGTCATCGTGGCTAAATTCTGCCGCATGTGTCCAGCCATACGTTCGTTCTGGTCGGCAATTGTTGTTTGCGCCTGGTTGGTAAGCCGCTCAACCTCAACCAGCTTCTCACCATAATAGGCACTCATATCATCGGCGCGGGTGGTGGCGGCCTTTGTCATGGTTTCGCCGCGTTGGTTCAGTTGATCGATGCTCTGGTCATAGCGTTGGCTCAACTGCGTCAGATGCTGGTTCAAATCCTCGGCCAATTTGGTGCCGCGTGCGGCCATGGCTGCCTGTCCTGCATCCGCACTATTGGAAATTTCCGCCAGCCGCGCTTCAAAATGCTGCGCGATGGTCTCAGCGTTCTCTGTCGCATCATCCTTCATGCCGCCGGCTCGTGTGCTCAGACGATCAATGGCCGTGTCGAAATCTGACTCCATATGGCTCAGATTTTGCTGCAGATCGTCTGCCATCTGGGCGGTACGGGTGGTGATGTTGGTTTGGGTTTGTTGGCCCGTACGTTCAATCTCGCTCAGCCGGGTACTGTAATGCTGGCGCACCTGATCAGCCCTGGCCATGGCTTCCTCACCCCACGTGGTGCCGCGCTTGTCCATATGATCAATGGAGTGGCCGAATTTCTGATCCAGCTCACTGACTGATCGGGCCACACCATCGGCCATGCTGTCGGCCCGTGCGGCAATGTTTTGTTGCGCCAAGGCGGTGGCGCTTTCAATCTCCGATAGACGATTGTCGTAATGCTCGCCCAGGCGATCAGCCTGGGTCATGGCGCTGTCGGTCAAACGATCGGCCCGCGCCTCCGCCTGATCCATCGCCTCGGCCAAAGCATCGGACTGCGCGTTCAGGGCTGCAACCGCGTCTTCCGCGCGCCGTTGTGATTGGGAGATGGAGGCTTCAAAGTTGCTGGCCTGATCCAACAACAGATCGTTGATCTGAGAGCCCTGATCCGCCAGACGATCCGCCGCGCCCTCCAATGACCGTGCCCGGCCGCCAAGTTCCTCAACCAACGCAGCCGTGCGCTGGTTGGAGGCGGTGGAGCTGCGACCGACGTCCTCGACCCGTTGACGCAGCAGGCTTTCTACCTGACGTACTTGTTCGGTGGCTTGTTCGGATGCATGGGTTAGTTCGTCCGCTTGATGGCGCAGGGCGGATGAAATCATCTCAATCCGCGCATCGGCTTGATCATCAGGATAGGTCAGGCGCCGTAATTCTGCCTGCAGCTGTTCGGCGTGATCGGACATCTCGCTGCCCCGGCGCAGATAAAACAGTACCAGCCACACGACCATCAGGGGCGCAAATATGGCACTTAATACGGCCGCCAATTCATGGGGCAGCAGGTAGGTCAGGGCCTCCCAGCCCACATAACCGGTAATATAGCTGAAACAGATGACCAGCCAGATACCGGTGATCGCCAAGCCCAGCATCAGACCATGGCGAAAATCAACCTCTCGCCCAGACCACCACCGTGGCGGCCGACCACCTGGTCCGCCGCCCGCGCCACCACCAAAACCGCCGCCATGCCTGCCATGGGCATTGCGCGCACGATCAACAGCTTTCGCCTGAATGGGCAGTTGGGTGGGTGGTGTCTCTATCTGCGACATCGGGTTATCCTTCGGGGGCTGTCTTCAGGTCCCATAATAGCAGCGCATTGCGCCAGAAGTATTGGCTTATCCAGTCTATCCGGTTCGTCTATGTGGGCATAAGGCGGTCGAACGTGCTGAACAAGGAAAAATTTCGGCTGAATACCCGTGTGGGTGATGGATATGGCAAACCGGACCCGCTGACCAGGCGCCACTTCACCTTGTGTGAAGCGGATTACGTCCCGTGGTTCGGTCATATCATCCACCTCGCTAAAGCGATCAGACTGAAAGGGCCGGTTCACCTGCGACATCTGGGCAAAGGATAAACCGTCGTAATAGTCGCTGCCTCGACCCGTCTCAAACTCCAACTCCAGGGCATAATAGGTCCAGATATTTTTGGTCCGATTGATCACCACCTTTTGCAGGGCGAAGCCGACCGCATGCATGGTTTTCACCCGGCTGCCGAAATCCTCCGCCTCCACATTAATGGCAACGACGACCTCGCCTTCGCCAAAGACTTCCTCCACCAAGATAATCGGATCGTCCAGGCTGCCCGTGCCCGTGGCACCCAACGGGCGAAAATTGCTCGACGCTTCAGAGAATGTGATGCCGTCCAGGGTGATATAGCCCGCTGCATGGCCGTGCCCCATAACCGCCAGACCGGTGATCGCCAGGCCTAAAAAAAGAGGCAGTGCAATCGCGATGAGGGGGCGCAGGGGCATGGACTTGATCCAATCTTTTAGGAAACCCAGCCACCTGCAAAGGGGATGACCTGGCCGACGAAAAAGTCGCTGTCGTTGCTGGCCAGGAACAGGGCCAGGGCGACATCTTCCTCTGCCCGCGCCAGGCGGCCCAGGGGCACATCCCGCTTTAAGTTCGCTTGGAATTTTGGATTTTCCTGCATGCTTTCGGGATAATAGACATCGCTTTCAACAAAATTCTGGGCGATCAGGTTGACCTGAATATTGTTCCGCGCCAGCTCGACCCCAACGGCGCGAACATAGGCGGCCTGAGCCCCACGCGCGGCGGTATAGGCGGCCAGTCTGGCCATGCCGCGCAGGGGTGTCGCACTGCCAAAGACGATGACCTTGCCCTGTTCCCGCGCGATCATGCCTGGTGCCACGGCGCGTACCAGGCGATGTAGGGGGTGCACCATAATATCGAAGACAGAGGCCCAGATTTCATCATCCACATCCGCGACCGCCACGCCGTAATGGTTTGGTGCGGCCAAATTGGCAATGAGGATATCCAGGGGCCCGGCGTCTGCCACGACATGGGCGGCAGCCCCTGGTTCGGTCAGGTCCGTTCGGTCGGCAATAACTTCGGCACCCGCCGCGCGAAAGTCTTCAATGGCTTGCGGACCCATATAATCGTCGGCCTGGGTCACCAACACCCGTTTGCCTGTCAAATTAACCGCCATACCAAAGCTGTCCCTAATTTCATTAATGTTTATTTCCAATTGGGAATGGTAGACTAGCGGGACGAAGAACGCACTAATCTACACCCACTAAATTGCTACGGAAATTCCAACTGATACGCCATCTGAAAATTCGGGGAACGTACATGAGCACGCAGACGATCTATGAAGCACCGCGGCCAGCGGCAAAGCCGGGTGAGCGGGTGATTACCTCCACCTGTGGTCATAATTGCGGCGGGCGCTGCGTGGTTAATGCCCATGTTAATGACGGCAAGATCACCCGTATATCGACAGATGCCAGGCGTTGGAACCCGGAACACCCGCCCCTGCCGGCATGCGCACGCGGCGTCGGGCAGATCGAACGCACCTATCACCCCGACCGCCTGAAGTACCCCATGCGGCGTACCGGGCCGCGCGGAACCGGCCAGTATGAACGGATTACCTGGGACGAGGCATTGGACGAAGTGGCATCGCAATTGCTTCGGGTACGGGAAACATACGGCAACGCGGCTATTTTGGATGGCTCCCGCTCCGGTAGTTTGTCCATGCTACATGGTCGGTCTGCAGCGTTGCGGTTTCTGAATATGTTCGGGGGCTATACGAATTTGTGGTCCAACATGTCGGCGGAGGCGGAGGTTTTCGCCGTCCACACCACTTTTGGTGGGGATGTGAACTACAAGGCCGCAGGGCGGGAGCCGACGGACTATATCAATTCAAAGCTGATCTTTATGTGGGGTTGGTCGCCCGCAGACGGTACCTTTGGCACCGGCACCATGGCTTATCTGAAACAGGCCAAAGAAGCCGATGTACGCATTGTCTGCATCGACCCCCGACGCACCAGAACGTCGAAGCAACTGGCGGATGAGCATATTTTCATTCGACCCTCCTCCGATGCGGCAGCCCTGATCGCCATGACCTATGTCATCGTTAGCGAAGGTCTGCACGATCAAGCCTTTTGCGACCGTTATGTTCTGGGCTTTGATGAGGCGACATTGCCGAAAGGCGCGCCTGCGGGCGCCTCCTATCGTAATTATCTGATGGGGATCAGCGACGGTATTGTTAAGACGCCGGAGTGGGCGGCAGAGATCACCGGCATTCCGGCCGACACCATTCGCCGATTGGCCATCGAATTCGGCAGCGCCGAAACAGCGGCCTTGCAAGCGGGCTATGCGCCGGGCCGCACGGCATTTGGGGAACAGTTCCATCGCGCCGCTTATGCCCTGGCCGCAATTACCGGCAATGTTGGCATCATGGGGGGCAATTCCGGGGTTTCCAACGGCGCTGTTGGGCGGGGCTATATTACCAGTTTGCCAGCGGGCGAAAACCCCATCGATGCGAAAGTCTCCGCACCTTTGTTGGCGGATTTGCTACAGCGGGGGAAATCGGGCGGCTATCCAGCTGACATCAAATTGATCTATTCCGCCGGCGGCAGTATATTTAACCAGGCTCCCAACACCACCAAAACTGTTGAAAACCTGGACGGTGTTGAATTTATCGTGGGCCAGGATCATTTCCTTACCGCCACCACCAAGTATGCCGATATAGTGCTGCCCGCGACAACGTTTTGGGAGCGTAATGATGTTCATGTGCCTTGGGCCGGTGCGGGCAGCTACGCCATCTTTATGGGCAAGGCTATCGAACCCATGCATGAATGCCGCAACGACATCGATATCTTTGCCGATCTTGCAAAACGCGTCGGTATTGAAGGGTATAATGACCGGGACGAGATGGATTGGCTGCGGGAATTCACCAAAGACAGCGTTGATGATTTCGATGCGTTCAAGGAACAGGGCGTGGCCCGTTTCCCACAGCCTGCACCCGAGGACGCCGTAGCCTTCGCCAAACAGATCCGAGACCCGGAAAATCACAAATTTTCCACGCCGTCGGGGAAGATTGAAGTCTATAGCACCACCCTGGCGGATAATCCCAATCCCTATGGCCTGGGTGAAATAGCGCCGATCCCCACTTGGGTGCCGCATTTGGACCGGGATGGGACATATCCCCTGCGCATGTTCAGTTCCAAATCAAGGGCGCGAACCCATTCCATCCACGGTAATCAGGAAAAACTGGCCAAAGTAGACCCGGACGATTTGTGGCTGCACCCTGATGACGCCACTGCCCGTGGTATCCATGACGGCCAGATGGTGCGGGTTTTTAACGAAAACGGTGCCACGGAGTTGCTTGTCAAAGTGACCGAGAACATCATGTTTGGTACCATCTCTATGAAGGAAGGTGCCTGGTTCACCCCGAACGAGGACGGCGTGGATACGGAAGGCTGCGCCAATGCGGTAACCGCGGATGTCTCAGCGCCTTGCGGTGCAACCACCTACAACACCAACTTCGCCGAGGTGAGGCCCGTCAATAGCTAGGAGTTAATAGCTAAGGGCAAAAAGCCAACGGTTAATAGCTAAGGGCAATTCCTAAGACGCATGCTTGCAGGCGTCGGGGGCCAATTTGACTAAATCGTCCAGACAGGCACCGATGGTTCGCCCGGTGGTATCCAGGATTGCGTCGGCCTTGCGATAAAGGTTTTCCCGGCCCTCTAATATCCGATGCAGATCGTCCATGGCTTGTCTATTGCCGGCCATGGGTCGTTGGTCCCCTTGGGCTGCGACCCGTGACATATGTTCATCGGGCGATGCCTGTAGCCAGATCGTATAGCAGCTGGACAGCAATCTTTCATAGGTACCTGCTTCTGTCACCAGGCCACCGCCGGTTTCTATGACGGCCCTGGGATGCGCCTCAATCGATTGTTCCAGGCATTGCCGTTCCAAACGCCGGAATGCGGCCTGGCCCAATAAGTCAAAGATTTCATCCAGGCCCATCCCGGCGGCGGTTTCGATTTCCTTGTTCAGCTGCACAAACGGCAGCTCCAACCGCTTTGCCATGGCCCGGCCCAGGGTGCTTTTGCCCGCGCCGCGCAGGCCGATCAGGGCGATGCGGCCGTTTTGGGCGGCGTCAGGCGTATAGCGTTGACGCAAATGGCGATGCAGATCGGCCAAATCGCCCGCGCTCAATTCCGCCAGCTGTTCAAGGATCAAGGCCATCTCCACTGGCCTGTCGGGGCCGTCCTGGACCAACTCTGTCAGGGGTACATGCATGGCAGCAGCAATCTGCCGCAGCAAAATGATAGAGACATTGCCCTGTCCACTTTCCAGCTGGGCCAAATAGCGTTCCGATACCTTTGAATTGTTGGACAGGATTTTCCGGGTCATGCCCCGGCGGGAGCGTTCTCCGCGGACCCGGTCGCCCAGCATTGCCAAATATCGCCCGTCATCACTCACGCTGTATCACTCATGCTGTGGCAATCTTCCTCTTAGCTCCGCCGAACTGAAAAAATATTTGGTTCGCTTTGCACGATTGGTATTTGAGCACAATATGATCTAATATGCATTATAATTCTTTTTAATTGATTTTTCGAATTAAAATGCAGTATATATCAAATTCGACGTGTACGATGACGGCGGACGTTTGGGGGAACTATGGGGCAATCCATTGCCATATTGATTGGCACGATTACAGGGACGGCTGAGCTGGTGGCCGAAGATGTGACGCCTGTCCTGGAAGGGGCCGGCTATGATGTTGAAACCCTGGATATGAATGATCTGACGCCCAGCGTTTTTCGGGAAAACGAATTGGTCCTGATCTGCACCTCTACTTACGGCCAGGGTGATGTTCCCGACAATGCGCTGAATTTTTACGAGGCGCTGGACATAGACTCGCCAGACCTATCCAACCTGCGATACGGCGTCATTGGTCTTGGCGATAGCACGTATGCCGATACCTATAATGAGGGCGGTTCCAAGTTCGATAAGGTGTTGACGGAATGCGGCGCGAAACGAATTGGTGACGTCATGCAGCACAATGCATCCAGCGATGAATTGCCCGAAGAAGCAGGTGTCGCCTGGGCCGAGGAATGGGTCAAAATTCTGGCCCAATGATTAGACTGGGGCGACACTGTCACTGCTCTGGAGTAATGCTCATACGTTGTTAGGAGGCAGCATGAACGCGTACAGCTCATACGATTTATCTCAAAGTCCACCCGTGGTTACGGTGCCTCGAGACTATAATGTGGCGGCGGATTTTGTGGATCGGCGGGTCGATGAAGGCTTTGGCGACAAAGTTGCTTTCATTGATGACAATGGCAGCCATACCTATGGTGCCTTGCAAGATGGTGTGGACCGTTTCGGCAACGCCTTGTTGGATCTTGGCCTGCAGCCGGAACAACGGGTTATGCTGTTGCAATTGGACAGCATCGATTTTCCCATCGCCTTTTTCGGCGCGATCAAGGCGGGCATGGTCGCGGTCCCCATCAATACGTTGCTGACCACTGATGATTATCATTACATGTTGAAAGACTCCCGCGCCCGGGCTTTGGTTGTCAGCGATGCACTTTTGCCCGTCGTTGCACCAATTCTGGAACATCTGCCGGATCTCGCCCACATCATTGTAACCGGTGGTGGTGATGCGGACGGCCACAAGGCCATGGCCGATATTCTGTTGGGGGCCGCGCCCACATTGACGGCAGCGGCGACGTCTGCCGATGATGTTGCGTTCTGGCTCTATTCCTCCGGCTCAACCGGCAGGCCGAAAGGCGCGCCTCATTTACAAAGCGATATGATCAACACGGCCGTGCTGTATGGCATGGGCGTGCTGGGCATTCGCGAGGAAGATGTGGTCTATTCCGCAGCTAAGCTGTTTTTTGCCTATGGTCTGGGTAATGGCCTGACGTTTCCCATGGCGGTCGGGGCGACGGCCTTATTGATGGCGGAGCGGCCGACGCCGAATGCGGTAATGGCGCGGGTCAAAGACAACAACGCGACGATCTTTTATGGGGTGCCAACCTTATATGCAGGTATTCTGGCGAACGAGACGATCGACCGGGGTGCATCGTCCCCGAAACTGCGCCAATGCGTCTCTGCCGGCGAGGCATTGCCCGAGGACGTGGCGAAGCGCTGGGCGGTTCGTTTCGGTGTCGATATATTGGATGGCATCGGCTCTACCGAAATGCTGCATATCTTCGTCTCCAACCGGCCCGGGCAGGTGCGTTATGGTGCCACGGGGTTGCCTGTACCCGGCTATCGCTGTCGCCTGACGGATGACGCAGGCGCAGATGTAGCCCAGGGAGAAATCGGCGATCTGTTGGTCAGCGGGCCGTCGTCATCCCCCTATTATTGGAATAACCGGGCAAAAAGCATCGCTACATTTGAAGGCGCCTGGACCCGCACGGGCGATAAATACTTCCAGGACGATGACGGCTATTATGTCTATGCCGGACGCACGGACGATATGTTGAAAGTGGGCGGCATCTGGGTTTCACCGTTTGAGGTAGAATCCGCTCTGATGACCCATGAAAGCGTGTTGGAGGCGGCCGTCGTCGGCCATGCGGACAAAGACAATCTGATCAAGCCAAAGGCATTTGTCGTTCTTATCGGTGGCGGCGGCGATGATGCCAGGGCAGTCGAATTACAGCAATTCGTCAAGGACATGCTGGCACCCTATAAATATCCCCGCTGGTTGGAATTCGTCGATGATTTGCCAAAGACGGCGACGGGTAAAATCCAAAGGTTCAAGCTACGTGATTAGGTCGGAATTCTGATGGCCACTACTTATGACAGCATAGAGGTATTGGGCCAGCGCCTGGAATGTGCGTGGTTGGGATCTCGGCCTATCCGCGATCCCGATGGCCCGCCGACTTTGGTGTTTTTGCACGAAGGCCTGGGCTGCGTGGCGCTGTGGCGGGATTTTCCTGAACAGCTCGTCGCCGCTACGGGCCTGGCTGGGTTCGTGTACAGCCGACAGGGCTATGGTGGGTCGGACCCGTGTGATTTACCCCGACCCATTACCTATATGCACGACGAGGGTTTGTTGGTTCTGCCTGCGCTGTTGGCCGCTGCCGGGATCAAACGGGCCATTTTGGTGGGCCATTCCGACGGTGCCTCAATATCCCTGATCTTTGCCGGTGGCACGCCCAGCCTCGGTCTGGAAGGCATTATCCTGGAGGCACCCCACGTCTTTATGGAAGCCTGTAATGTGGATGCCATCGCGGAAGTGCGGGAGAGCTACGCCAAAACAGATTTACGCGCGCGCCTGGCGAAATATCACGGCGACAACGTGGATTGCGCCTTTTACGGTTGGTCTGAACCATGGTTGGGGGAGGGGTTCGCGACCTGGAACCTGGAAGAATATCTGCCCAGTATCTGCGCTGAAAAAGCCGTGCCGACATTGATCATTCAAGGCGTCAGCGATGAATACGGCACCATCGCACAATGCCAGGCCATCGAACGGGGCATCGGCCCCCTGGCTTCAACCTTAATGTTGGAGGATTGCGGTCATGCGCCGCATAATGATCAGCGTGAACGGGTTATGTCGGCCATGACAGCCCATATCCGCAATATCGTTTCCTAGTCGTCACGCCACAATTCAGGCTCGCTCTGCTAGAGCAATTGAATCAATCACTTGGGTCGTGAGAGTGACGCCATTTAATTCAGAATTGCTCCGACTCTTAAGAATTGAGCAATTTTTCCAATCACTTAGGATCGCGAAGCGATTCACATAGATCGGAATTGCTCTAGGCACGCTTGCGGGAACCGCTTCAAAAGGGGCTCTAGCTGCTGCGTTTCATGGCGCGTTTCGTGGGGGCATGCTGGTACAGACTCTAAAACGACGCCACCGAATTTCGATGGCGTCGTTTTAGTTTGTACTGTATCAATTTTTCGGGGTGCCTGGCATAATGTTCGACATGGTGCCTGGAACCCTGGGCGAGAAATTATGCCCTAGGCCGCTTTCCGACGTGGAATAAACGGCTGGCGTGGTTCGATCTCCAGATCGCGGATCGATTTCGCCTTATGGTCGTCGCAATAAGAACTACCGTCTGCACGGTATTCACCACAGTATTCGTGGTTGGGGTGATCGCCATGGGGCCACATGGGCCATAGGCATCCCCGCCGGGGCCTGATATCAAGCATAAGCCGCTCTCACAATGTTGTTGAAAAAGGGGTCCGTCACTCTTCGTACTAAAGGTTATATGTTGCGCCGCACCATTTTGTCAAGTACTGATTATCATTAATGAATCATGACTTGTCACTTTTTTCGAATCGGCGTACGAATCGGATTACCATACAGCGTCGGGATGGGTATTGATCTGATGCAAATCTGGTCTCTGTTCCACAAACAGTGGGAAATGGGTTAAAATAGTTCGTCATGGCAAAACCAAGCAAAAATCAATTACGCTATTTGGAGCGCGGCCTGCCCCAGCCAGGTGGGAAATTGCCCCTGTTTGACGAATACGGCCAGGAAATTGATGTCCGAACCATTCGCGCCTGCATCAAGTCAGGCTGGGCCGAGCCGTGGTTCGCCAACCCGTTGAAGCCCGACTGGCTGGTCTGCCGCCTGACCGACAAGGGGCGGGAGGTCGCGGCTAAGGTTGAGGCATCCTCATAACGACGACCATACCGCCCAGAACGGGTCACCACTTATGCACCGTTTGCGACAATTGTACCCGTCACCACATTTGTAGTTGAGTGAAAGATAATTTCAGCCATGCCGTACAAAACCTTTGGCTTCACGGAAGAACAAGTTCTGATGCGCGACAGTATACTGGGCCTTTTGGGCCGGGTGCTGCCCGACGATCTGAAGTTGGAATTGGATAAAACTTCAACCTTTCCCGAAGCTGCCTTTAAGGCCATTGCTGATGACGGCTGGCTGGGCCTGCCGATTGAGGAAGAATATGGCGGGGCAGAGGCATCAAACATGGATATGGCTGTTTTTATAGAAGCCATGGGCTATTACCATTACGGTGTTCGATCCGCCTATATGACGACGGCGATCTACGGTGCCTCGCACCTGCGCTTTCACGCTTCCGATGCCCAGCGTAAGGCCATGCTGCCGCCCTTGATCGCCGGTCATTTGAAAATGTGTATCGCCTATTCCGAACCCGACAGTGGTTCCGACATGGCCGGCATTCGCACCCGCGCTGTCCGTCAGGGTGACAACTACGTGATCAACGGGCAGAAAATTTATATCACCAACGCCCACGTTTGCGACTGGATGGTGGTTGCCGCAAAAACCGATCCGGATGCGGGCCGTCGCGGGTTAAGCCTGTTTCTGGTCGACGCGAAGACACCGGGCCTGACCATACGGCCCATGGATCCCTTAGGCTCCCGCACCTCGTTACCCAACGAAGTGTTCTTTGATGACGTTACCATACCAATTGAAAACCTGTTGGGCACGGAAGGTGGTGCCTGGCCCATGCTGATGCGGGGCTTAAACCAGGAACGCCTGTTGCTGGCGGCGACGTCGGCGGGGCATTGTTTGCGGATTTTGGAATTGGTGAAGGATTTCGCCATTCATCGCAAGGCGTTCGGCAAATCCATCACCGCCTACCAGGCGGTGTCTCACAAACTGGCGGATATGTATATGCTGACCGAGGGTGCCCGTCAGGCAACTTTCCACGCAGCCCGAATGCTGGATGCGGGCGAAGATGCGGTGCTGGAAACAACAACGGCCAAAATCGTGGCGACGGAGAATAATTTTAAGGTCGCGGATATGGGTATGCAGATCATGGGCGGGGCAGGCTATATGGCGGGCGAGATGCAACGTTTGTTTCGCGAGGCGCGTTTGGGTCCCATTGGTGGAGGAACGTCGGAAATTTTGCGCAACGTCATTGGCCAACGTATTGGTCTTTAGGGGAAAATTCGGTGTAGGGGCTTTTTTATGAGCCTTAATTGCCGTAAAATGACAAAATCTCATTGTGAGCAATAGATTCTTCTCGCAACTAAACAAATGCCCTGGCAAAATGCGGCAAAATAGCGACAAAATTTGAGCGGACCACATGGCGAATACCTCTGACATTAAGCGCACGTTGAAAGACATCACCGATAGTATCGAAGACATGTCCGATGTTGACGATGCTAAACAACGAAAACTGCGCCGCTCTTTGTCCGGCCTAAGGGATATCCTGGTACGACTGCCCGCAGATCGATTGATCGAGGCGGAAATGGTCGCCGATCAAGCCAAGGAATTTTTAGCCACCGCCACGCAAAGCCGGGTCAACCAAACCATGATCCGCTCCTCCTCCGCCGGACTGCGCCAAGCCGGCGAACGCCTGGACGACATCGCCCCGAGGGTCCTCACCCTTTGCCGGGAAATCACCGATTTAATGGGCTAGGGCCAGATCATTCGCATCTCTAAAATGCCGGTAACTATTGCCGAATATTATTGATTTATCGGCATCTATTACCTATATTAAATTGGTTAAAGGGTCGTCGAATGCCGGAGTTTGCACGATTTGACGGGATTACCATCCGTCTCTACAGCAGAGAGGGGGGTCATAATGTTCCCCATTTTCATGCAATATTTGGGGAACTGGAAACCTCTATTGCTATCGAAGACGGCAAACAATTGGTTGGCGAAATGACGCGTGGAAAACTGCGTCTGATCGAAGCTTTTCGAAATTCGAATGTCGCCGCGCTTATGGGCGAATGGCAACGTTTGAACGGATAGGAGACATCAAAATGTCCATCATGGCTGATGATGAAATTGTGCGGGCATCAACGCCCATGACTTTCCTTGATGATGTTCGCGCAATTAGTGAAACGGTTGTCGAGTTAAAATTTCGGGGTAGCGCTGAATGGAAGGCCCTTGATCTTACGGCCTTGATTGAGAGAGATCATTTATTCGTCGCTCTGAATGACCCTCAAGAATTCACTGGGGTGAACCTTGTGGCGCCCGGCGGCGGAATTGAATGGCCATGTGGTGCCGATCTGTCGGCGTCCACCCTACACAATATGGTGGATGCGAAGGAGCCCTGGTGTTCACGCGATTTCATCGATTGGATGGATCGGCTGCAATTATCAAATCAGGACGCCGCCGACGCCTTGAGCTTGTCGTTGCGCCGGATCGGGCAATACCGGAGCCAGGATGACGTCTTCATTTCTCTCGCGACCAAAGACAGCGCCAAAGCCCTGGAACAAGACCCCATGCAACTATACGCTCGGCTTAGGGCCAAAAAACAACGTGGTCGTCCCAAAAAAGAAGGTCAGCGCGGCGTTGTACGCTAGCTATTCAGCGTCTTTCCCGTCACCGCCAGTGCGGCTTCCTTGACGGCTTCGTTCAGGGTGGGGTGGGCATGGCAGGTTAGCGCGATGTCTTCTGACGATGCGCCCATTTCCAAGGCCAGGACCAGTTCGGCGATCATGGTGCCGGCATCAGGCCCGATAATGTGGGCACCCAGCAGGCGGTCGGTTTCCTTGTCGGCCAACAGTTTTACAAAACCGCCCGTGGTATCGCCGCTACTCCGCGCACGGCTGTTGGCGGCGAAGGCGAAGCGGCCTTTGTTGTAGGCGGTGCCGGCGGCTTTTAAATCATCTTCGGACTGGCCGACGGTGGCGACTTCGGGCCAAGTATAGCAGACGCCGGGTATGGCACCGTAATTGACTGCGCCCACATGTCCGGCGATTTTTTCGGCCACCACGACACCTTCTTCCTCAGCCTTATGGGCCAGCATGGGCCGGTCGGGCAGAACGTCACCGATGGCAAAAATGCCGCCCACATTGGTTTGATAATCTTCGTCCACGGGGATGAAACCGCGATCGTCCATTGTCACGCCGGCCTGTGCCAGGCCCAGGCCGTCTGTGTAAGGTTTACGCCCGATGGAGACCAGGACAACGTTTGCCTTGAGTGTCTCAGCGTCACCGCCCGAGGCTGGTTCCAGGGTCAATTCAACGCCGCCCTTGGCCGTCTTCACAGCCATGACTTTGGTACCCAGGCGGAATTCCATGCCTTGGCTTGTTAACGCCCGTTGCAGGTGGCGGGAGAGTTCCCCGTCCATGCCCGGGGTGATCCGATCAAGGAATTCGACAACGGTGACTTTTGCACCCAAACGGCCCCAGACGGAGCCCATTTCCAGGCCGATATAACCGCCACCGATAACAACCAGATGCTTCGGCACTTTCTTCAGGGTCAATGCGCCGGTGGAGGAGACAATGGTCTTCTCATCGATTTCCACACCCGGCAGGCCCATAACGTCGGAGCCCGTGGCGATGACGATATTCTCTGTCTTTAAGGTGCATTCGCCACCTTTCGAGCCATCCATCGGGGCAACCTGAACCGTGCCTGCATCCGTAACGGTGCCGCGACCAACGATGTAGGTCACTTTGTTCTTTTTGAACAAGCCCTCAATGCCGGTGGTCAGGTCTGTTACGACATTATCCTTGCGGGCCATCATGGCCTTGAGGTCCAGGGCCAGGCCGGTTGTTTTGATGCCGTGGGCGGCAAATTCTGCTTCCGCCTCGTGATACAGATGGGATGATTGCAACAGGGCCTTGGAGGGAATACAGCCCACGTTCAGGCAGGTGCCGCCCAAGGTGCCACGCATTTCCACGCAGGCGGCTTTTAGGCCCAGCTGTGCAGCCTTGATGGCGCCAATATAGCCACCCGGCCCGCCGCCAATGAAAACTACGTCGAAGGTATCGTCACTCATGACAGCGGCCTCTAAATTTCGAACAACAGGCGTTCGGGTTCCTCGATACATTCCTTGACCCGGACCAGGAAGGTGACCGCCTCGCGGCCATCGATAATCCGGTGATCATAGCTCAACGCCAGGTACATCATGGGGCGGGCGACAACTTCGCCGCTCACGACCATGGCCCGGTCCTGGATCTTATGCATGCCCAGAATGGCGGACTGTGGTGGGTTCAAGATCGGCATGGAGAGGAGGGAGCCATAGACCCCGCCGTTGGAAATGGTGAAGGTGCCGCCCTGCATCTCGTCGATGGTCAACTTGCCGTCACGGGCGCGGCGTCCATAATCAACGATGGAGCCTTCAATGTCGGCGAATGACATACCGTCCGCATTCCGCAACACAGGCACCACCAGGCCCTGGGGCGTGCCCACGGCAACACCGATGTTGTAGTAATTTTTATAAACCAGATTGTCGCCGTCGACCTCGGCGTTCACAGCCGGCACTTCCGCCAGGGCCTGGGTGCAGGCGCGGACGAAGAACGACATGAAGCCCAGGCGGTGGCCGTGGCGTTTTTCAAAGACATCGCGATACTTGCTGCGTGCCGCCATCACCGCGCTCATATCCACCTCGTTAAAGGTGGTCAGCATGGCGGCGGTGTTCTGTGCTTCTTTCAGACGCCGGGCAATGGTCTTGCGCAGGCGGGTCATCTTGACGACTTCTTCCAAACCCGCATTGGGCCGTAGGCCCGTATTCTGATGCTGGGCTGGCGCGGCAGCAACGGTCGCTGCGGGGATGACTTGTTGCACCGGTGTGGCTGCCGGTGCGGCAACTGGGGCCGCAGGCGCAGGTGC
>JAPKBD010000331.1 GCA_028824965.1 Alphaproteobacteria bacterium
CCATTGTGTCTTTGTTCATCGGTATCTTCAAGGACACCACTTTGGTGCAGATCGTTGGTTTGAACGATCTGCTGACCATGGTGCAATTGGCCGTAACGGATGCCCAATGGATCGGCCTTTCCAAGGAAGGTTATTTCTTCTGTGGTTTCGTGTTTTTCATCTTCTGCTTCTCCATGTCGCGGTATTCCATGTACCTCGAACGTAAACTCCATACAGGCCATTAGTGTCTGGAAATAGGGAGACGACTTATGAGTGACAGCGTATCGGATATTGCCGTCGATCAATCAAAAATGAAGATCTCTGATGAGGTCGCCATTCAAATTACCGCCATGCATAAATGGTATGGCTCTTTCCATGTGCTCAAGGACATTAATCTGACCGTCAACCAGGGGGAACGGATCGTTGTTTGCGGGCCTTCCGGCTCTGGCAAATCAACCCTGATCCGCTGCATCAACCGGTTGGAGGAACATCAACAGGGCCAGATTCTTGTTGATAATGTGGAGCTGACGAACGATCTGAAGAACATCGACACGGTCCGACGTGAAGTGGGCATGGTGTTCCAGCATTTCAATCTGTTTCCCCATTTAACCGTCCTGGAAAATTGCACTCTGGCGCCAATCTGGGTCCGTAAAATGCCCAAGGCGGAGGCAGAGGAAATTGGCATGCGCTTCCTTGAAACCGTGCGCATCCCGGAACAGGCACACAAATTCCCCGGCCAACTGTCCGGCGGGCAACAACAGCGCGTCGCCATCGCCCGATCACTGTGCATGAACCCGCGCATTATGTTGTTTGATGAACCCACATCGGCCCTTGATCCGGAAATGATCAAGGAAGTGTTAGAAGTGATGATCCAATTGGCCGAAGATGGCATGACCATGATCGTAGTGACCCACGAAATGGGTTTCGCCCGTAAGGTCGCCAATCGGGTTATTTTCATGGATCAGGGTGAAATCGTTGAACAGAACGAACCGGAAGAGTTCTTCAACAATCCCAAATCCGACCGCACCCAGGTGTTCCTAAGCCAGATCCTCAGCCACTAAAGAGGGCTTCGTTAAGCGCGATTATTTCTGCTTGTTGCATCGTTACACGTAACGAACTATATGTTACATGTAACAAATGGAGATAGCGCCATGAGCACCAGCGCAGAACGGCAAAGACGACGGCGGGCACGACTGGCGAAAGAAGGCTACGTGGATGTTTCCGTGTCGGTATTGCGGGAACATCGGGCCGCCATCACCGAATTCGCCAAGAAATTGCAGGCCGGTCGCGCGGTCCCGGCTTCAGAGGATCGTTTACGACCAGCTATCCAAACGCTCAAGTCAATGCAGGAACATTTGCAGAGAGTTGGTGTCATACATGCCGGCATTTTTGGCAGCACTGCCCGTGGAGACGGAAACTCTGAAAGCGACATCGACGTCATAATCGATATTGATGTAGAGCGTGTGCGGGATATTCTAAATTATGTGAAGGTCTGCGAAGACATAAAATCCGGCATGGGAAAAGCATTTCCAGGCACCGGAGTTGATGTTTCAGATATAGGCGCGCTGAAACCTAGTATTCATGACGATGTGGCGCGGGATGTAATCTATGCCTTCTGAACAACCGGCTGCGCGGCTGAATGATATCATCGAGAATATTGAACGCATCAGGTTCCATGTTTTGAATATGGAAATGGCAAATTTTCTTTCAAATCCAACTGCGATCGATGCGACTGAACGATGCTTGCAAAGGATTACCGAAGCAGCGCGAAAATTAGGCGGGCGTTTTGATGACGTATATCCCGAAACCGACCTTCCAGAGTTGCGAAAATTTGGTAGTGTACTGAGGCACGACTACGGCGGAATTCGACCGGATTTGATTTGGCTATTTATTCATGAACGGCTACCAGCACTTGAGAAAATGGCGATAACCGAGCTGGCCAAATTAGAGTGCTAACAAGACCTCACACAAAATCCAGAGTGTTGTCTGCATCCTGCCACGGTGCGGGGACTTCTTCTTGTCTGTAGGGATTGAAGCCGAACCGTTGATACATAGGTAGTGCTTTGGGATGATCCAGGGTGCAGGTGTTGACGATGACCCGGTCAGGCTCCCGTTGCCACATCATATCCAGGGCCTGGCTTAGCAAATATGGCCCCAGGGCCAGGCCGATGAAATCCGGCATGATGCCGAAATAGGCCAATTCGATGGTCGGCATGGCGCGGGCATCCAGCTCGAAAAATCCCGCGGGCACACCGCCCACATACAGCACATAAACCTCCACCGCTTCATGTTGGATGATGGCGGTTAGGTCTCCCTCCGACAGTTTTTTGCGGTCGGTCCAATACCAGGGTCGGCCCACGGCATCGTAGAGGTAGCGGTAAAAGCCCACCGTGATATCGGGGGCACCCATCAAGGCAAAGCGCCGGGCCTTGGGCACAATGTGGGGGAGGGAACCGCGCGCCAGCATCTCCAGATACGTGACGATTACGGGACCATCGTCCATTTGATGGCCCACGGGCAGTGCGACGCCGTCCAGGCGATGGCTCAGGAGGGTGACCGGTTCCACCTTGTAGCCCAGGCGCTGGTAAAACCCGACGGCCTGTGTATTGCTGCCCCGCACCATCAAATGCACTTTGGGCACACCGGCGGCTTTCAGGCGGTCCTCTGCCTCCCTCATGATGCGCCGGCCCAGATCCTGGCCCTGGCGGTCCGGATCGACGGCGACATAATAGACCCAGCCCCGATGGCCGTCTTGGCCCAGCATGGCGGTGGCGACAATCTCGCCCTTGTCCTCCAGAACCAGGATCTCTCCATGGCCGCCGTCGAGGCAAAAGGCGATGTCCTTGCGGGCATCTTTGAGCGGATTTTGCATCAGATCCGCCCGTTGCCACAGATCGACAACCGCGGCCTCGTCCTTGTCCTGATAATTCCTTAGTTTCATTTCACGATGGCTGTGTCTTGGCGGCTTCCCCACTCGGACCAGCTGCCGTCGTACAAGGTGTTGTCCTCATGCCCCAGGGTGCGCAGACCCAAAAGCAAAACAGCAGCTGACACGCCTGAGCCACAGGACGTGACGATGGGACGGTCCAGATCAACGCCGGCATCCGTGAATAAAGCGCGCAGCTGATCGGTAGAACGCAAGGTGCCGTTTTCATTCAACAGCTTGTCATAGGGTAGATTGTGGGCGCCGGGCATATGGCCAGAGCGCAATCCCGCCCGCGGTTCAGCCGCCGTGCCGTCAAAGCGGCCCGCGCCACGAGCATCGATGATTTGACGGGTGTCGCCGCCGTTTTTACTCTGATCAATCATCGTCAGCATTTGTTCCACGGACCGAACCATATCGCCCTGATAGTCGGCACAAAAACTGGCCGGCGTTGGGGCGGATAAGGTGTTCTCAACAGCCCGCCCCTCGGCCTGCCATTTCTTGTATCCACCATCCAGGACCGCGATTTTTGCATGGCCAAAGGCACGGAACATCCACCACACGCGACAGGCACCGGTCAGCTTGCCGCCATCATAGGTGACAACTGTATCATCATTGGAAATACCCAAGGCACCGACTGCATCGGCAAAGGCTTTGCCGTCCGGGAACATGTGGGGCAGGTCGCTATTGGGGGCGCAAACCACATCGATGTTAAATCGTTGTGCACCGGGAATATGGCCAGCGCTATATTCCGCCTCCGCGTCCCGTTGTTCTGCCGGTAGATAGAAGGACCCGTCCAGAACCTTGATGTTGCCCTGGCCCAAATTGTCGGCCAGCCAGGCGGTGGATATTGTTTGATAATTGTTCATAATTTACCTCAGAAAACTAATGTAAAACATTGAAATTATTCAGAAAATTCTATTGATATTCGGCGATTTTGTTTGCCTTTTTTCTCAATCTTACGGACCCTGACGGGGCCAATTTCCGAGGTGTTTGCCACATGGGTGCCGCCACAGGGCTGTAGATCACAGCCATCCACATCGATCAGGCGAACCCGCCCCTGGCCCACCGGGGGCTTCACGGACATGGTCTTGACCAGATCCGGTTGGGCGGCCAATTCGTCATCTGATATCCAACCAACGCTGACTGGATGGGCCTGAGAGATAAGCTCGTTCAGGCGCGCGGTGATCGCGTCTTTCTCCACTGTCATCTCCGGCATATCGAAATCCAGGCGGCCCTTGCCGTCGCTGATCTGTCCGCCCGTGACGGGATATTTCACTAGCGAAGACAGCAGGTGCAAACAAGTGTGAATGCGCATCAGGCGATGGCGGACGTCCCAGTCAATGGTTGCCGTTATGGCCGTACCCACAGCTGGCACCTCCTGCCCCTCGGCGGGCACGTGGACGACGTCATCGGGGCCTTCGCCTTTGACCGTAGTGGCGATGGCGATCTCGCTGCCGTCTGACAGACGCAGCACGCCTGTATCGCCCGGCTGCCCGCCACCGGTGGGATAAAATATGGTGCGGTCCAGCTCGATCCCGCCGCGTTCATTGACGGCTGTAATGGTGGCTTCACAGGTTTTTGTATAGGGGTCGTCGCGGAACAGCAGGTCGGTCATATAAGCCTCCATCTCGTTTCTACCCGTTGTTCTTCGGGTCGTTTGCCATCCAGCTTGG